>CAZPJZ010000016.1:0-14448 GCA_964586995.1 uncultured Pirellulales bacterium
CAGAACCTGTTACTGCACCTTTGCGAGCTGGACCCCGTGTTAGCCGCAACGAGCCTTGCCCCTGCGGCAGTGGCAAAAAATACAAACATTGCTGCGGGATAGGATGAATTCTTGATGCAGGTTTCTGCACGGATGCGAAAAAAACGATGGATGGTCTGTTCACCAGATAAACGCTCTGCGCAACTGGCAAAGACCTTGAAGATTTCTCCGCTTTTAGCGCAGGTCTTGATCAACCGTAAAGTCTGCGACGCCCGGGCGGGCGCAATCTTTTTGAGTCCCAAACTGACCGAACTTATCGCCCCCGGACAAATGCCGGGAATCAAGCCGGCGGTTCACCGCCTCAAGCAGGCAATCAAAAACAAAGACAAAATCACAGTCTACGGTGATTATGACGTGGACGGTATCACAGGCGTATCAATTCTCTGGCAGATTCTAACGCTACTCGGAGCTAATGTTGATTATTACATCCCTCACCGCATCGATGAAGGCTACGGCCTGAACGCTGAAGCCGTCCGGTCGTTGGCCGAATCAGGCAGCAAAGTCCTTGTCACCGTGGACTGTGGGACAACCGCCTTTAGCGCTGCCGAGCTTGCCCGGCAGTTGGGCGTGCAACTTATAATAACCGACCACCATCAGCCCGAAGACCGGCTGCCCGAAGCTGTTGCCATTGTGCACCCCGCGCTAGAGGAATCTTATCCGAACCAGGATTCAGCCGGGGCGATGGTGGCTTTTAAGTTGGCCTGGGCAATTGCTGATGAATTCAGTTCCGGGAAAAAACTCCCCTGCGACCTGCGCGAATTCATGCTGAACGCAACAAGCCTGGCAGCGATAGGAACGGTTGCCGACGTCGTGGACTTGCGAGGCGAGAACAGGGTCCTGACCAGCTACGGACTCAAGGCGCTACCTGCCTGCAAATTGTGCGGAATACGGGCCTTGATTGAATCGGCTGGACTGACCGGGCAAGGGCTGGATAGTTTTCATATCGGCTTTCGGCTGGCGCCAATGCTAAACGCCGCTGGGCGGATGGGACATGCACGGTTAGCAGTGGAGCTTTTGACCGGCGACAATCCTGCACGGGCACAACAGATAGCGCAGTACCTTAGAGAGCAAAATGTGCAGCGGCAGCTTTGCGAGCGAAAAATCTTCAAGCAGGTCTGCGAAATGATAGTCAAGCGCGGCTTGGACAGCAGCGAGCGAAGGAGCATCGTGCTGGGTAGTGAAAACTGGCACGGCGGCGTGTTAGGAATCGTAGCCTCCAGAGTAGTGGAGGCCTTCTACCGCCCCACGATCCTGATTAGCACCCCTGCAAAAGGGGGCGCTGGACCTGCCCAGGGTTCGGCGCGTTCTATTGCGGGCTTCTGTCTACGCAGTGCAATTCAGGCGTGCAGCCGGCATCTGATCAAGTTTGGCGGCCACACAATGGCGGCTGGCATCACTATCGAGCCTGCAAAGATAGACCAATTCGCAGCAGAATTCGAGGCATACGCTAGAGACAATCTGGCGCAGGATGATGTTACCGCCAAACTCCACATCGACGCAGTAGCGCCATTGGCTGAATTTGGCAAAGACCTCGTGGGCCAATTGCAGATGCTGGGGCCTTTTGGCCCCGGCAATCCCCAGCCAATCTTTGCAACAAAAGGTGTGCGCCTGGCTGGTCCACCGAGGGCGGTCGGCGCAAGGGGCGACCACCTGCAACTGGCCATAACCGACAACTCCGGCTCCGTTCGGTGCATCGGCTTTTCAATGGCCCGGTTGGAGAAGAAACTGCTTGACCGCGAATTCTTCAACGTCGCCTATCACCCCCACATCAATACTTACAACGGCTACAGCAATGTCGAATTCATCCTGGCTGACGTCCAGTTTGAATAGTGGTTGACTGTATCATCAGTAGGATATTCAATGTAACAAGATAGGCAGAGCGCCCGCTGTTACGAGAAGAAGTTATGATATGCTTCCACGAGAAGGGTATAGATGCAATTAAAAAAGCCTTCACAAAGCGACCACAGGCGTTATCTGTACGCCTTACTATACCCAGCGAGGTCTTGCTCTGCTGGCCCCATTTCTCAGTGCAGCAGAAAAGGTAGAATTCTGGACGCGCTTTAGCCCTCTGGATTGGAGAACCGGTGTGGCAGATATATCGGCTCTAAAGAAACGGGTTCAATTAGTTCTGGACGGAGGGGAAACCGTCTAAATTCCTGGTATCGGACGATCTTCATGCTAAAATCTACAGCTTTTCTAATGAGAGGGGGAATGTCACCGCTCAGCAACGGCGAAATTGCTGGTTCCACAAGCCGGCATTTCGGTCCCGGTAAGCGAACGCTGCTTGACAAAGCGGATAATTCTTACTCCAATATTGGCTGGAGCGGAAGCGCGAGCTGGCGTCCCGCTTCATCTTTCTGATCGGTGTGTATCACTGGTTCTGTACGCAGATCGCACAGGGCAGGAATTATGTTTGTAAGGTGCTCGTCCAAAGGCACCGTGCAGACTTGGTTTTCCGGCGCCGGTCCTGGAGAGTAAGAAATGCCTGAATTTGACAGAGAAAAATTCAAAGAGTACTGGACAGCCACGGAGGTTATTAGGGAATATCAACGGATACTCTTCACGTTTGGAGACATGGAGCTGCCCTATGTGCTCGCTGCCGAACACAGCCGATTTAAGGATAGGACCGTTGTAAGGAAGGGGGTCATTCTGGTGCAGAGACCCCACATACTGCTGCCCCCACATTATGGCGGGCCGGAGTTCAAAGAAGGCTTTGAGCACGCAGATGCAGTTCCCCCCGAAGCGGTCTATCTTTTCAGGGCCATGCGAATGCCCTATTCTCAAATAACCAATAAGCCAACGGGGCAAGAGCAAATCGAGTATGGCAGCTTGCAGAGCGTTTTGGATAGATTTGGCGGGGAGATGGAAAGCCAAGAGGACACCGAAACGGGGCTGATAAAAGGGGTCATCGAGGGGACAGATATCGCCTTGATGAGATACTCGCTGGGATTGGCGATCAAGTCGGCGCCAGAAAATGTGAAGGAGTTTTTCGAGCACCTGAGAAGGCGAAGGGGAGAACCCATAAGACCTGATGAGGAGATTTCGGATGAGGACATAAGAAGGTTATTCGGGTAGAGTTTTCGATGGGGGCCATATGTTTGGCCAACCGGTAACCAATAACGTGGCCGTAGAAGGCTAACTCATGATACATCGCAATCGCATCTATCGACCCTGTCTTAGGGTGCCAGAGGCTGCTGGGCTGGTGTTCATTATAGTGGGTTTGACGACCGTCAATCGGGCGGTTGTCGCCGCCACGCCCGGCGTGTTCAGCATCCGAGACTATGGCGCCGCCGGTGATGGCGAGGCGCTCGACACTGCCGCCATCAATAAGGCGATCGAAGCGTGTGCGGCGGCCGGAGGCGGGCAAGTGCTGCTGCCGCCCGGCAGGTACCTGTCGGGCACGCTACGCCTGAAAAGCCACGTCACCCTGTTTCTTGACGCGGGCGCGAGACTGGTCGGCACAACCGACCTCAACCAATACCAGCATCCCACGCCTCCGGATTTTATGCCCGAAGCAAGGTGGGGCAAGTGGCACCGGGCGCTGATTCTCGCCGATGGGGCCGAAGATATCGCCATTGCCGGACAGGGCGTGATCGACGGCAACAAAGTCTTTGATCCCGCCGGCGAGGAGCGGATGCGGGGGCCGCATGCCTTCGTGTTCATAAATTGCCGCCACGTCACGGTGCGCGACGTTTCTTTTGTGGACTCGGCCAACTACGCCATCTTCTTTCAGATTAGCGATCACGTTCACGTTCGTCATGTGAAGTTTACCGGCGGCTGGGACGGCGTCCATTTTCGCGGAGCGCCGCAGCGGCCCTGCCGGGACGTTAGCATCATCGGCTGCCAGTTCTTCACCGGCGATGACTCCATTGCCGGACGCTATTGGGAAAATACCCTGATCTCCGATTGCATCATAAATTCATCCTGCAACGGCGTCCGCATCATCGGCCCGGCGACAAACCTGATCATTCACGACTGCCTGTTTTATGGCCCCGGCATCCATCCGCATCGCACGTCGAACCGGCACAATATGCTGGCGGGCCTGAATTTGCAGCCTGGGGGCTGGGACCCCACCAAAGGCAGCCTTGATGATGTGCTGATCTCTGATATCACCATGCACAATGTTGCCACACCGTTTCACTTCTCACTGAAGCCCGGCAACACGGCGGGCAGTATCGTCGTCAACCGGGTGACGGCTACCGGCGTTTATCGGGCGGCGTCTTCGGTCGAAAGCTGGACAGAAACGCCCTTTGCAAGCGTCATCTTCCGCGATGTTACAATCGAATATAAGGGTGGCGGTACGCAAGAGCAGGCGCGATTGGCGGTGAAATCGCCAGGCGTTGACGCCCGACCGCTGCCAGCCTGGGGTTTCTATGCACGGAATGTCCGGAATTTCCAATTTGATAACGTCCGGCTGCGCTATGAGAAAGAGGATTTGCGACCCGTGCTGATCTGCGACGCTGTGGAGCAGCTTGCACTGGATGGCTTCAAATTCCAGCGTCCGACTGCTGCGTCCGATCCGCTGGTATTAAACGATGTGGCGGGCGTCGAACTCCATGATACGGACTTGCCAATCGTCGCACCGCACATCGAAGGATTGGAGCTTATTGCCCAGGATACCCAGGGCCGTTTCGTCGCGGGTAAGCCGTACTCGTTGAGCGTAGCGATAGAAAATGGCAGCAAGGAAGGACTCGCCAAGATAGACGTCAGCATAGCTGAGCAAATAAACACGCGCTGGATTTGGCTGCGACCGAACGAGAAGAAGGACGTTGTGTTCAAAAATTTGCTCGCGCCCGCCGCAGGGTCGCACGAGGTCGGGTGCGGCGACGTAAAACAAATCCTGCGCGTCGAACCATAAGCACGGCAAGGAGAGAATTGAGGGTATGCGAAAAACGATAGCACCAACGAAATCTATTACCCGGCGTGAGTTTTTGGGCGGGGCAGCCGGTGCCCTCGTGGTCCCGTGGCTTGGGCTGGCCGCGGCAAGGGCGCAAGTTGCCCCTGAGCCTACGGAGCAGCAACGGGTCGAGAGGGCGATTCCCACCAAAGCCATCGCTACGCCTCGCAAAGCACGCAAGCTATTGATTTTCGACCTCAACGTCGGATACGGCGGGCACCGCTCCATCACGACCTGCAATCTTGCCTTCACATTGATGGGCGAAAAAACCGGCGCGTTCCAGACCGTTATCAGCAGAGACCCATCTATCTTTAAGACCGAGAGTCTAAGCCAGTTTGACGCCGTATTTCTGAATAACACCGTGGGCAATCTTTTTGAAGACCAGGCGCTAAGGCAAAGCCTGATCGAGTTTGTTTACAGCGGCGGCGGACTTATGGGCGTTCACGGCACATCGGTAGCCTTCACCAAATGGCCCGGCGCCATCGAAGATTGGCCAGAGTTCGGAATCATGCTCGGCGCACGCGGGGCAAATCACCGTGCCAGTGACGAGCACGTGTTTATCAAACTTGACGATCCGGCACATCCGGTGAATCAAGTCTTCGCCGGGCAGGGCTTCGACTACCGTGACGAGTTTTTCCGCGTGCACGAGCCTTACTCGCGCAGCCGTGTGCGGGTGCTCCTTAGCATTGACACCGAGAAGACCGACCTGCAGCAAGGCCCGGCTTACGGCAAGCTCGACCGCGCAGACAACGACTACGCGCTATCGTGGGTGCGGCAATACGGGCGAGGCCGCGTCTTCTACTGCACGATTGCGCACAATTCCTACGTGTTCTGGGACCCGAAGATGTTGCAGTTCTACCTGGCGGCGGCTCAATTTGTTCTGGGCGACCTGCCGGCGTCGACAACTGCGAGCGCCAAATTGACGCCGGCCATCCGGGCACAGGAGCAACTCGGCTGGCGCCTGGGGCTCGTAAATAATGGTGGGGCAAGCCCCGCCCTACCTCTCTTTGATGCTATCAACAAGGCGGCTGAACTGGGCTTATTGTATATCGGTGGTTCGAGTCAACAGACGGTCAGCCGCGAGATTGCTAAGAAATTCGACTGGCATCTCGATAGCGCTGAAATGAAGCAGGTTCGGCTGAAGCTCGATGCAGCCAGCGCGCGTCTACTGACATATACCGTTGGCCGTATGCCATCTGATAAAGCCGGCTGCCGCAGCTTATTTCAGTTCGGCAAGAAAATGGGCATTGAGGCCTTCATTGGAGAACCGCCAGGTGAAGCGCTGGATACTATCGAGAGATTCTGCGACGAGTATGACATAAATCTTGCCATTCCTAGTGTCGGCCAGATTTCCTCGCGGATGGGCGGCTATCCTCAAGAGGTTTTGAAGCTCTGCAATGGCCGAAGCAAACGCATCGGTGCCTGCGCCCCCGTGACGGCAGAGACCGTTTCGATGCTCCACGACCGCCTGATTATCTTACAGCTCCCGAACATGGATGAGCTGTATAGCAGCGACCTTGGAAAACTTGGTCCGCTTCTTAACCAAATCCAGCGCCTGGAGGTTAGGCCCACAATGCTCAGCGTCGAGTACGTGCCGGAGAAGTCTGGCTCCATGCCGGCAATTACCCAGAGCATCGATCTATTCAACAGTGCAAGCATGCTGTTGGCAATTCCATCTGTGGAATGACACAAATGGCTAATACCAGCGAAAATACTACTGGCCGAATCACGCGGCGCCAGTTCTTAGGCCGCACGGTTGCGCTTTCAGGGATTGTCACCGTGCCGTGGATCATTCCCGCCTCGGCGCGGGGAGCGGATGGGATTGTGCCGCCGAGCGAGCGCATCACGGTGGGCTGTATCGGCCTGGGCAACCAGGGCAGCGCGCTGCTGCGCGGATTCCTGGGTAAGTCCGATACCCAGATCGTCGCTGTCTGTGACGTTCACGCCATCAAGCGCGAAGGAACCCGTGAGTTGGTGGAGAAGCACTACGCCGACAGGTGGGGCAAAGGTGCGTACAAAGGTTGTTCAGCCTACAATGATTTTCGCTACCTGGTCGTCAGGCCAGACATTGACGCGGTCATGATCGCCACGCCGGACCACTGGCACGTGCTTATCTCGCTGGCTGCCGCCGCTGCGGGCAAGGATATATACCTCGAAAAGCCGATAGGCCTGAGTCTGACGGAAGATTGGGCTCTGCGTGAGGCTGTGGTCCGCTACGGCACCGGTTTTCAATTCGGCACGCAGCAGCGTTCGGACTTCGAGTTTCGTCGGGCCTGCGAGCTGGTTCGCAACGGCCGGATCGGCAAGCTCCGCATGATCAATGTGTGGTCGCCCAGCAGCGGCAGCGGAGGCTCAACGACCCCCCAACCGGTGCCGCCCGAACTGGACTACGATATGTGGATAGGACCGGCCCCGTTGGTGCCTTACACGAAGGACCGCTGCTCCAATGTCAATCCCTTCTTTGCCAGCCCATTTAAGATCTGGCCCTTCATTTCCGATTATTGTCTCGGATGGATAGCCGGTTGGGGTGTTCACCCGCTGGATATCGCTCTATGGGGCGCTGAGCAGGAACTCACCGGCCCGGTGGATATCGAAGGCACAGGTGTCTATCCTTCCGAGGGAGCGTGTAACACGGCGACGAACTGGAATGTAGTTTTGGAGTATGCCGGCAGCGGGGTACGGATAAACTTCAAAGGCATCGGCGGCACAGACGGCCCGGCCCCGGCTGAATGGCGACAGCGCTATGCAAAGAGCGGCGCCCACGGGACGGTTTTCGAAGGGACCGAAGGGTGGGTCCACGTCAGACGCGGATACATCGACGCACATCCAAAGGCCCTGTTGCAATCGGAGATCGGCGCAAACGAAATTCGGCTGTATAAGAGCAACGATCACATAAGGAATTTCTCAGACTGCGTCAAAAGTCGGGCCCGTACTATCTGTCCCATTGATGAAGCCATACGGGTCGACACGCTATGTCACCTGAGCCATATCGCCACCATGCTTGAGCGCAGATTACGATGGAATCCGCAAGAAGAATGTTTCGAAAACGACCCGATTGCCAATCGTTTTCTCGTGCGCTCCATGCGGAGCCCGTGGCATCTGTAAATAGTCGTTTTGTCATTTTTGGAAGAAGCTGCGTATTTTTGGGCTGGGAATGAAACTGCGGAAAGGAAAGGGCCAAAGGTGAATCGGAAATTAGAGGTTATCAAAATACTGGTGCTTGCTACGTGTTGTTTATTACTGCATGCAGATTTTGCCGGCGCGGCTATCTCGGCCGAGGAACTGCAAAAAATAGAAAAGGCAGTTCCGAAAGAAGCTGCCGCGAAGCCACAGAAGCCGCGCAAGATGCTGGTGTTTACGCGAGGTAAGGGGCTGGTTCACAACTCGATTCCCTACGCCACAAAGGCTCTGGAGCTTATGGGAAAAAAGACCGGAGCATTCGACATCGTGGTCAGCGACGACATGTCCATCTTCAAGGCGGAAAGTCTCAAGCCCTTCGATGCGATTTGCTTGAACAACTCGAACCGGATGGACTTTACAGACGCTGCTATGCGCAAGAGTCTGACGGATTTTGTCAGAAGCGGCAAAGGTGTGGTCGGTATTCACGCGGCCACCACCAACTTTTCAAGTAAGCCACCAGTAGGCGGTGTAGACTGGCCAGAGGCGGCTGAGATGATGGGCGGCATCTTCGCCGGGCATCACTGGCGCTCCGGCCAGGGCGAATGGGCGGTGAAGAACAATGACCCCGACCATCCGCTCAATGCCGGGTTCGGCGGCAAAGGCTTTAAGATCGCCGATGAGATTTATATGTATACCAATTTCCAGAAGGACAGCGTGCGCGTTCTGCTGAGTCTGGATTTCAACGACCCGAAAACGGCCAGCGTTAAACGGGAGCAGACCTTTGTGCCGATATCCTGGGTGCGCAACTGGGGCAACGGCCGAGTATTTTACTGCTCCTTGGGTCACGACAACCACGTGTTTTGGAATCCAGCGGTGCTGAAGCATTATCTGGACGGCATCCAGTTTGTTCTGGGCGATCTGCCCGTTGATACGACGCCGGGTCCGCGGCAGGGCCAACTCAGAGAGCGCGTGAAGCATGTTACAATCAACGAGGATTGGGGAAGCCTGACATGGCTGGCCAGCGAGCAGATCGGCAACGCTAAGGGACTGACACTGGGACGCGTCACGATGAAGGCGGGCAACAGCAATCCTCGTCACCGTCATCCCAATTGTGAAGAAGTCCTTTATTTGCTCAGGGGCCGCCTGGAGCACACGGTAGGCGATGAGACGTTTGTAATGTCGGCAGGAGACGTGATTAGTATCGCGCCTGGGGTCTTCCACAATGCGACCTGTATCAGCGAGACAGATGCAGATATGATCGTAGCTTATTCGGGCGGCACACGTGGATTTGAGTTAGAGGAAAATGCAACCGTCGCGCCGTGACCGGGGCGACGAGCGGCCTGGAATCGCTTGTCGTGTCGAGCTCTACGACAAGGCACGCGCAGGCCGGCCAAGAGAGGTGAACGATGACACGAATCACAAATGGCAGGGGGGTCGGCACTCAACCAATCACGCGGCGTGAATTCCTGGCCCGCGCTGCTACGCTTTCGGGGGTCACGACCGTGCCGTGGATCATTCCCGCCTCGGCGCGGGGTGCGGATAGGAATGTGGCGCCGAGCGAACGAATCACGGCGGGGCTGATCGGAAATGGTCTGATGGGACACGGCCACTTGCACCGCCTGGTCGGCGACCGGGCTGTTCAAGTTTTGGCCGTCTGCGATGTGGATCGTCTGCGATGCGAGGACGGCAAGCGCCGCGTGGAAGAAACGTACGCCGCCCGTCGCTCCGCCGACGGTTATCGCGGCTGTGCAGCGTACAACGACTATCGTGAACTCCTGGCTCGGTCGGATATTGATGCCGTAGTGATTGTCACGCCCGACCATTGGCACGCGCTGCAGGCGGTTGACGCCGCCCGGGCGGGCAAGGACATTTATTGCGAGAAGCCAATCTCAATAACAATTCGCCAGGGACGCGAGCTTGCCGAGGCGGCGCGCCGGTACGGGCGTGCTTTCCAGACCGGAACCCAGTACAGGTCTATCTCAACGATCCGCCAGGTCTGCCAGTTCGTGCGCAGCGGCGGGCTGGGTAAGATCCAAAAGGTCTTTACTCTGTGGACCAGCCTGGGTGGCTTCTTCGAAGCACCTCGCTTTAAGCCCTATCGCCATTTGATGGACGTCGAAAATTCCGGTAAGTCGTACGCGCCGCTGGATATGGTCCTGCCAGCCGAACCGGTACCGGAGGGCCTGGACTGGGACTTGTGGGTTGGACCGGCCGTTTGGCACCCGTACAACCCAGCCTACCACATGAATCCGTCGCCTGGCGTCGTGCCGTGGTCGTTCTGTGAGGATTTTGGCGCGGCCTCAGTAACCTGGCATCATTCTCACAGTGCGGACGTGATCCAGTATGCCTTGGGCATGGAAAACAGCGGGCCGGTGGAGATCATCCATCCCAGCAGCGGAGCGTATCCGACGCTCACTTGCAAGTACGCCAATGGGACACTCCTTCACCTGGTTGACCATTGGGGGATGGTCAAGGACCTGTACAAGGCGGTCCCAGCAGCGGCACGATTAGCGGGGAACTTCGGAGGCGTGTTCGTCGGGGAACGAGGCTGGGTCACGTCGATGTCGACCGGCGGCCCCGTTGAGGGCGGTCCCGAGGAGATCTTCGAGGAAATGAAGTTGAAGACTCGGCAGGTGAACATCGGCGACAACAACCATCACGCCAACTGGTTCGAGTGCATTCGTACGCGGCGACGGCCAAGCTGTGACGAGGAGATTGGTCATCGGTCGGCTTCACTGGGACATCTAACCATCATTGCGCACAAGCTGCAGCGGTCCTTGAAGTGGGACCCGGTCAAAGAAGAATTCCCAGGCGACGAATCGGCAAACCGGCTGTGCTCCTGCGCGATGCGCGCGCCCTGGCGGCTCTGACTCGCAGGACTGATCAAAGGCATCATGATTATCGGAGACGTTAGATGAAATTTACAAACCGCAGAGAAATACTCGGAACTCTGGGCGGCTTGCCTTTTCTCGGCATAGCCTCATATCGATCCGCAAAAGCAGAAGCCCAAGATAAAGCAGATGCTGTAACCAGTCCTATTATCGTCACCAAGTCCGACAGCCGAGAATATGCCAGACTCAGGGCACTGGACTTGGACGATCCGCAGGTAACTGCCAAGCAAAAGAGAATGCCCATCGGCAAAATCAGCAATCTCTCCGTCGGACGCCTTATCAGCGGCAGCAATTTGATCAGCATGAATATGCACGCCAGAGACTTGGAGTACGTCAGCAGCCTTGCAGCTCATTACAACACCGAAGAGAGAATCTTCATGACGCTTAAGAAATGCGAGGAGTATGGAATTAACACCATTGTTCTGAAGAATCACAATTTTCAGCAATTTGCATTGCCCAGATACTGGGATGAATGGGGCGGCAGGATGCAATGGATCGCCGACGTAATCACCACGGACATCAACAAGTATGAAGAGCTGCTGGTAGAGCATCTGCAACTGGGGGCATCGGCGGCCTATCTGTGGGGCGGCGCCAGTGACATCTGGTACTATCAGAAAAAGCAGGGCAATATCATCAAGGCCTTCGAGATCATGAAGAAACACAATATTCCTGTCGGCATTTGTGCGCACCGGCTGGAGCCAATCGCATTTTGTGAAAAAGAGGGACTGGTGCCCGACTTCTATATGCTGGCGCTGCATCACGACCGATATTGGTCCGCCCATCCAGAGCAGAACAGGCGGTTTATAGAGATGTACCAGCAGGAGTCGCCAGACCATGACCAGTACCACGACAACATGTTCTGCCACAACGCGCAACAGACCATCGAATTCATGCAGGATGTGAAAGTGCCCTGGATTGCCTTTAAGGTCTTGGCTGCCGGAGCCATCGCCCCCGAGGATGGACTGGACTATGCATTTGCCGCAGGGGCGGACTTTGTCTGTCTGGGCATGTTTGACTTTCAAGTCCAGCAGGATGTGGAACTGACGCTAAAGGCCATCGCCAAATCAAAGAACCGTAAGCGTCCCTGGAGCTTAGCCCCCGCCCCTGAGGCGGGGTTACCTCGGCCATAGGAGCCGAGGCTAAAGCCTCAACATTCCTTCGTGACTCCCGGCTGTGGGGCTGCGTAGATGCCCTCGGGATCCGCATGGATTGGCGCTTCGGCATCGAAGGTCATATTGTCGATGTCTGCGACAAACTGGAAGTTGGAACCGAGCGCCTGGTCCCAGGTGATGTACTGGCCGGTGTGGGTGGCCATGCGTCCCATCAACGCGGCTACATCTGCTTCCCCCGCCCGCCTGGCCTCGTTGTGCGGCTTATCCTCTCGAATCGCGTCCAGAAGCACCTGCCATTCTGCGTGATAAGGATTCGGATCAGGCTGGCCAAATTCCCAGACGAGATTCTTCGGGCTCATGTCGTGGCCTTTATAGATCTTGGGCTCGGGCTGGCCCAAGGTCGCCATGATGACAGCCGAGCCTTTGGAGCCGTGGGCGTAGTCGGAGTACGTATTCCAGCAGCCGTTCATGTGCCGCGAGAAGGCGAACAGCTTCGTGCCATCAGCGAAGGTGTATTCGACTGTGTAGTGGTCGAACTGGTTGCCCGCCTCTTTGTAGCAGCGGCCGCCGAAGCCCTGGGCCGAGACCGGCCAGGCCCCTTTGGCCCAGCAGGCCACGTCGATGTTGTGGCAGTGCCAGTCGATGAAGAATCCGCCCGACACCCAGGTGAAGCTGTTCGGCTGCTGCAGTTGGAACACGAGCTCGTTGGCATTCTTCGGCAGAGGCGGGCAGTGGACGGGCCCGTGCACCCGATAGATTCGCAGCGTGTGTACATCGCCAATGGCGCCATCGTGAATTCGCCGGATGGTTTCCTGCCGGGCCTTCGAATGCCGCCACATGAAGCCGACGCCCACCTTCAGGTTCTTCTGCTGCGAGACCTCGGCAGCCTTCAGCCAGCGATGGACGTTGGGCCCATCTGTGGCGAACGACTTTTCCGCAAAGACGTTGACGCCATTTTTGACGGCGTACTCAAATTGCAGCGGGCGAAAGGCCGCGTGAGTGGTCAGAAGCACAACGTCGCCCGGCCTCAGGCAATCAATCGCCTTTTTGTAACCGTCGAAGCCGACGAACTGACGTTCCGGCGGGACATCGACCAGGTCCGGGAAAGCCTCCTTAAGGTTTTTCACGCTGGCTCGGACCCGGGATTCAAACAGGTCGGCCACGGCGCAGAGCTTCACGGGGCCGCCCGTGGTCGAGAAGGCGTCTGCGACCGCGCCGGTGCCGCGACCTCCGCAGCCCACCAGAGCCAGCTTGATGGTGTTGTCGTCCGCGGCATAGATGCGAGGAACAATCCCGGCCGCCAGAGCCGAGGTGGCAGCGATCCGACCGGTGTTCTTCAAGAACTCGCGACGTGATGTACCGTGTTTCGTGGTTTTGCTCATGACGGTTTTCTCCTGCATAATTGCTATCTAATTCGAATACTACCCGCTCCGGGCGTTGCGTCCATTATCTCCGTGGCTGTCCGCTTCACAAGTGCTTTTCCAGTTTATCGAACGTGTGACCCAGAAATATGAACATGCCAAATTCCGCGGTTGTAGCGGACTTATCATCCGGCCCGAGCCGGACGGGCTAAAAGCAGCCCTTCAGCCGATCCATCTGGCTGAACGATAACGCAATATTCTGCCTGTTTTTCCTGCCATATAGTCAAAGTGGTGCGAAATGCTACTCCGCGAAGTCAGCTTCCGGCCTTCACAGCCGCTTGCATTCTCCTTAGCAGAGCTACTGCGAAGGATGAATCGGCGGAGTGGCTCGCTACGAAGCACGAGTATCGCATCTGAAATCATTCTCTGCCCGGATTTTTCAATTAGTTGGTGGCAAGCAGACGGCATTTTGATAGAATACTGTCTATAGAGGCCGTCTGAGCCAGTTTTGATGCATTTGCTGGACGACGGGTATGATATGAGGAGCGTTTCCACAAGTGTTAAACGAGAAATGTAGGCTCAGATACGCGACTGCTTTTGTGCTTTGTTTTTCTATAGCAGTACCGTTCTTGTTGATGTATATCGCCGCTCCTTGGCTGATACGCCTTGTCAGCCCAACCGGCCACCTGGCGATTATCGAAATATGCTCTTGGGCAATGGCTCTCGTTGTATTGGCTGTGGTTCTGTGCTGGGAACGTCAGTCGGTCCGATCAATTGGCTTTCGCCGTTTGAGTTGGCAGGAAGGTCTGCTGGCCTTGTCGTTGGGTACATTGCTGTTCGTACTGGTACCGGCGTTGGGGATTTTCATGGAACGTGTCGTCCACATTCCAACGAACATCATGGCAGTAGTGACAGCGCTTGTTGGATATCCAATTTGGCTGCGCGCTATCCTGGCTGCCAGAGCGGGCTTTGCGGAAGAAGTATTATACCGAGGGTATCCGATTGAACGCTTAAACCGCCTTACGGGT
>CAZPJZ010000017.1:0-11129 GCA_964586995.1 uncultured Pirellulales bacterium
ACCTCCTGATACGCACCGCCAACGAGATGAGGGTCAGCAACTTTCTGCTGTGGCAGATCTCTTACAGCGAGTTCTACGTGACCAGAACTCTTTGGCCCGACTTCAACAGGTCCTCGCTGAAAAAGGCGATCCTTGCCTACGCAAGACGAAACCGGCGCTTCGGGGGTATCAAGTTGGGCGGATGAGCGAGCCCGCCCGGCTGTTTAGTGTCTTAGCAATGAAACTGTGCGCAAGATGGTCAGAAAATGGAATGAGAGCCTATGGTCAGATGCAGGTTATGCTTTGGCACCTTGATGACCGTGTTGTTCACCGCCATTGTTCTTTTCGATGGCTGGCTGGACGGTTCTCTAACAGCTTCCACGGCGGATGACGGACCCGTGCGCGGGACGATTCTGTGCGTTCTTGTCGTGGTCTTAGTGATTCTTGCCCAACTGGAGTTCTCGAAACTGGTCGCAGCAAAGAGCTTGGAGGCTTTTACGCCTGTCTCAATTATCGTATCAAGTTTATTGGCGACCACCTGGTACTGGCTGCAAATCGTGGAAAGCTTCGTGCCGGTACCGGAGGTGGGCCGGCTAAGCGTGGTATTTGTACTGGCGTTCGGCCTGTTTGCAGTGCTGCTGTATCAGTACATCTGCTGCGGCACGAAAGCAGTACTGGCTAATTGTGGAGTGAACTGCTTTTCCATTATCTATCTGGGGCTTTTAAGCGGCTTTGTGCTGGCGATTAGGGTCGATTTTGGCGTTTGGGCGATACTAATGTTTGTTTTTGTCGTAAAGTTTTCCGATATAGGAGCTTATGCAATAGGAACGTTATTCGGCAGGCACAAATTTTCGCCCAAGGTCAGTCCGGGCAAGACCTGGGAAGGCGCCGGTGCCGCTGTGGCTGCGGCGGTGGTAGTTGCTTTGGCGTTTGCGGCCGGTTTTGATATAATGTCTTGGCAGCGGGCGATAGCTTTTGGCTTATGTCTGGCCTTTGTGGGCCAAGCTGGAGACCTGGCTGAGTCGATGATAAAACGGGACGCTGAACGAAAAGATGCCGCAAACAAAGTGCCGGGGTTCGGCGGTATACTGGATATCATTGATTCGCCCTTGGCGGCGGCACCGTTTGCCTATTTGTTCTTTGTGTTGTCCGGTGCGTGTATTGCCTGAGAGACCTGCAAGGCTGGAAACAATTTTTAGGATGCCTGAGAGAGCGATAGGTTGGAAGTTACGATACAATTAGATCCGGCTGGCAAGCAACTTGAATTGTTTGGGCCTGCCGATGCTCATCTTCGCCTTCTGCGCCAATCACTGGGCGTGCGAATTAGCGCCCGTCAGTCCAGTCTAACCATCAGCGGCCCGGAAAAAGACGTGGACAGGGCCGCTGACGTTATCGACAGGATGCAGAAGCACTTGGTAAAATATCGGTCGCTCACGCCGGTTGATGTAAGTGCTTTCATTCATCAGAATGATTTCCGCCCGGATGACCAGACGGGCGAAACCATCACGGTCTATTCCCATAAGAAGGTTGTCGAGCCTTCCACCAGGGGGCAGGCAAAATACATTGAAGCTATGTTAGCCAATGACATTACGTTTTGTATCGGCCCCGCCGGGACGGGCAAAACCTACCTGGCTGTCGCCATTGGCGTCTCCATGCTCAAGAAAAAGCAAACCAGGCGGATCGTCCTGGCGCGTCCGGCGGTGGAAGCCGGCGAGAAACTGGGCTTTCTGCCGGGGGACGTTCAGGCAAAGGTGAACCCGTATCTTCGTCCGTTGTTCGACGCTCTCGAAGATATGATGGATTTTGCCCAGATGAGGAAATTCATTGAGCTGGATATCATCGAGATCATTCCGCTTGCTTTTATGCGCGGCCGAACGCTCAACGAGGCCGTCATCATCTGCGACGAGGCCCAGAACACCTCGTCCCTGCAGATGCTGATGGTCTTGACAAGACTGGGCCACGGCTCGAAAATGATTATCACCGGTGATATTACGCAAATCGACCTGGAAAGCCCCCAGAGAAGCGGTATGGTCGAGGCTATCGAACTGCTGAGACGAATCAAAGGCATAGGGGTCGTGGAATTGACGCAGGGAGATATTGTACGACATCGATTGGTCCAGAATATTGTGCGTGCCTACAAGAAAAGAAAGAACGACAGGCGCGAAAAACACGATAGGAGCGCTTCGGAATCATAGCCCGGGAGTCAGAATTCTAAATTCTGTGTAGAGAAAATGGGTCTTTTCAAAAAAACCAGCCCGCGACGCAGTCAGGTGCGTAAGAACATACCTGCCGAGCGCCTCTCGTATCTGAGCCGGCTTGCCGACCCGGATGTGGTTACCTCGATTCTCCTGTGGCTGCTTTTTTGCGTGCTTGGTATGGGGATTATCTCGTTTGAATTGGTCCGGCAGGGACGTTTTCGGGCTTTGGCCCCGCTGGGTGTGATAGTGTTGTTGATGGCTGTTGGGGCCGGCTTTTATATCTCTCATTATCAAAAGCGGATTATAAGAAACCACGCCAGGGCGGTGGCCCTTGTTGGCTTGTTCATAGTATTGTTGTTCGCCGCAAGATTCGGAGCTCTTGCCAATCAGAGCTTCTGGGCCACCGGAACGGCTGTCATCGCGGCGATCATCCTGACCATCGCCTACGACCAGCGTTTCGCAATAGGGATGAGCATATTCTATTGTCTGTTTGCTTGTTTTACGGCCCGACCGGCCACACCCACAATCGGAATCATGAGCCTGTATCCCCCGGCCAACATCGATCTTTTTCTGATCATGGCCGCCGGTGCCGTCACCTGCTGTTTCTCGTTGAAGGAGATCCGCACGCGGATCAAACTGCTCCAGGTAGGTGTCCTGGCCGCCGCGATTGTTTTCATAATGGCATCGGCCTTAAACCTTTTGGCCAAGGATTCCGAGCCTGTGAGCGCTTTGCGCATTGCGGGCTATCATGCCGGGATTACACTGGTGGTCAGCGTGCTCATCCAAGGCTTGCTTCCGCTCATAGAAAAAGTCTTTAGAATGGCAACGAGCATGACGTTGTTGGACTACAGTGATGCGAATCAGCCCCTTTTGAAAAGACTGGCGATGGAAGCTCCGGGGACATTCAGCCACAGCCTATTGATCGGCTCTGTTGCCGAGGCCGCCGCCGAGGCGATCGGTCGAAACGGCCTTTTGTGCAGGGTGGGAGCCTACTACCACGACATCGGCAAAATTAACAAGCCCGGCTACTTTGTCGAAAATGAGATAGGAGCCGCCAGTCGCCACAAGGAGCTTTCGCCTACTATGAGCCAGTTGATTATCGTCGGGCACGTTAAAGACGGAATAGAGATGGCCAAGGAATACGGCTTGCCCGTGGTGCTGCGACAATTCATTGAGACGCACCATGGCACGACGCTGGTGGAACCTTTTTACAATGAGGCCAAGAAGCAGCATGAGGCCCCCGGTTCCGCCGGGCCGCCCGGCAAAAAACGCAAGCAGGCGCCGCCGTCGGAAAGTGAGTTCAGATATCCCGGGCCCAAGCCGCGAACAAAGGAAGCCGCGATTGTAATGCTGGCCGATACGGTCGAGGGCGCCGTCAGGTCGTTACCGGAAGTGACACCGACCAAAATAGAGGTGGTCGTCCACAATATGGCCATGAGGCGTCTGCAAGACGGCCAGTTCGATGAATGCGACCTGTCTTTGCGGGAATTGAGCCGCATCGAGACCGGTATGTCAAAGGCGCTTGCCGCCCACTATCATGGTCGAATTGCGTACCCCAAAGCGCCGGACGAACCCCAGGATAAGCAGTCCCAGGCGGCGCAGGTCGGGCAAAAAACAGCGAGTAGATGAACGAGTATGGTCCGTGTCCAGATCATCAAGCAGGTCCGGGGAATTGACGTCTCTGCAGGCAAGCTGCAACGATTGGTCAGGAGTATCTGCAGTCGCTTTGATATCGCAGAGGCAGTGATAGATGTTGCTATTGTTGATGATGCCCGGATTCGCGCGGTAAACTCTCAGTTTCTGAAACGCAACTTCAGCACCGATTGCCTGAGCTTCGATCTGTCCGACGGGCAGCAAAGGTCATTCGAGCTGATTGTCAATGGGGAGTTGGCCGTCAAGCAGGCGCATCTGCGGGGCCATTCCGGCGAAGCTGAGCTGGCCCTTTATGTGACGCACGGCATGTTGCACAACCTCGGCTTCGACGATTCGACGCGGCGGCAGGCTAAGCAAATGCACCATACGGAAGACAAGATTTTGCAGGAATTCGGCTACGGCACGGTGTATTATAACACGCCAGCAGGACGAAAACGCAGCGGTATAAAAGCTTAGGCATATTGTGCGCTTCGGATGCGCGCACAAAGTCTATCGAAGAGGTTTAGAAGGTGAGCTATACAGGTTGGATGGTGGTCTCGATTTGCCTCTTGGCCGGAGGTACGCTGTTCTTTTCTGTTAACGCGACTGCTCTGAGAATATTCTCACACGTCAAGCTGCAGGAAGCCTTCAAGGCGGCAAGCAGGGAACATCTGACCGATCGCTTGGTCGCAGATGCCGAGAATTTGGTTCTGACCTGCTCTTTATGCCGGCTTATCTTGAACATGTGCATATTGCTGCTGCTGGTCAGCCTTTTCGCAAGACTGCGCCAGGCCATGCTGACTTTCGGTGACTATGCGCTGGCGTTCATCATTGCCACGGTGGTTTTCTCGGTATTCAGTCTGGCCATTCCTCACGCCTGGGCTAAGTATGCAGGTGAAAAGGTCCTGAGCAGAACCTACGGGCTGCTCAGGTTTTTCGCCGTTGTGGTGGCGCCTTTGCTCTACGTGCCCAAGCTTACCGACGGGCTGGTTCGCCGGCTGGCTGGCGTGGCCACGGCAACCCCCGAGGAGCAGCAAGAAGAAAAGGAGGAGGAATTTTTGAACGGCCTTGAGCAACAAAGAATAGAAGGCGTCGTTGACAAAGAAGAACAAGAGATGATCGAGAATGTGTTGAAGCTGAGTGAGACAACGGCTGACGAGATAATGACGCCTCGTACAGACATAGTCGCCGTTGAGGTCAACTCCGATTTGCATACGGTTTTGGAGACGATCACTTCGGCCGGCCATACTCGCGTCCCCCTCTACGAGGAAAATATCGACACCATCGTGGGGCTGGTATACGCCAAGGACCTGTTGGCCGAGATCGGCAAGAACCCGGAAGATTTCAAGCTGCGCGACAAAATGAGGGAAGCCTATTTTGTCCCCGAAACAAAACCTCTGAGGGTTTTGCTGCACGAGTTTCAGAATCAAAAACAGCATATAGCGATAGTGCTCGACGAGTACGGCGGAACGGCCGGTATCGTCACCTTAGAGGACATTCTCGAAGAGCTGGTGGGGGAAATAGCTGATGAATACGATACCGGGCCGGCTGAACCCATAAGGCACATCGACCAGAGCACCATAGATGTGGACGCGCGAACACCCATCGATGACATCAACGATGAGTTCGAGTCGGACCTGCCGGAAGACGAAGACTACGATACAATAGGCGGATTTGTTTTCTCACGCCTGGGTTATGTCCCCAAAGCAGGCGAGAGTTTTGACTATGACAATCTAAAGTTTACGATTGCTTCTGCCGAGACCAGAAGAATAAAACGTATTCGAATCGAGAAGATCACAGAAGAGTAACGCCTTGCTTATTGGCCATGCGCCCTCGATATGCTGATTAAGGACACTGCTATCTGTATACGTGCGGTCGACTATTCTGAAACATCACAGGTAGTGACATTCTTTACCAGGGCAAACGGCAAAGTCAGTGCCATTGCCAAAGGCTCGAAAAGGCCCAGGTCGGCGTTTGACGGCCCCATTGAAATGCTGGCCGTCGGCGAAATCGTCTTTTCAGATTCTTCCAAGGAAAGACTTGCCACTTTAACCGAATTTCCGCAAAAGCCGGGATTTGCTCATCTGACCCAAAGTCTTTTCGCTCTGAACTGCGCCTCTTTTGCAGCCGAACTGGTAAATCGGCTGACAGATGATTACGACCCACATCCCGGACTTTTCGACGCTTTGCTGGAGTTTTTGCGGCGCGCAGACGAGCATCGACGGTCAAGTATCGAGCGTCGGGAGATGCTTTCTTTGCTGATACTGCTTCAACTGACGCTGCTCAAAGAAATTGGCCTGCAGCCGGTTTGGAGTCACTGTGTGAACTGCAAAACGAGATACGAGCGACGGGCGACGGGCGACCAGTTTTATTTCAGCAGCTCCGCCAGCGGGCTGATTTGCAGAGACTGCGAGGCGAGCTTTCCCGATAGGATCAGGCTCACTCGGCAAGCCTACGCCTGCTTGGCCGATGTGAAGTGGATTTCCAAGTCGGAGGAAGTGACACTGCTGGAAATTGAAAAGGTGTTGGTTTCCTACTTCACCGAACTGCTCGGCAGACCTCCCAGAATGGCTAAGCACATTTTTAGATAATATCTGAGCTGTGTTAGTTCGAGCAGGATGGCTTCTAAAATGACGACAGTAAAAGAATATTTCAGAACTGGCTTTCGCGATTGGAGGAACGAGATCTTTGAGTACAGATACCTTATCTTACTATCTCTGCTTATTGTTGTAATTGCCACTTTTCTGGATTACTTTTCTGGGGTCTATGTTTCTACGACGAAGGTCGCTCATGTGCCCGATCTGATTCTGGACCATTTTGGCCCGTACGATGTGAGTTTTTTCTATACTTACGGCTATATGGCGCTCTGTACCACGCTGTTTTTGTATCCCTTGCTTTTCCACATTAGGACCCTGCACGTGGTGATCAGCCAATTCAGTTTTCTGGTTATGCTCAGAGCGGTGTTTCTTATTTTTACCCATCTTCAAACACCGCCGGACGCAATACCGGTCAGTTTTCCATGGATTTTCCAGGGGCTGAGTTTTAAGAATGATATGTTTTTCTCCGGGCACACGGCGATTCCCTTTTTGGGCTTTTTCTTGTTCAAAGGCAAGATAAGGTACTTCTTTCTCTGCGGCTCAATATTCATGGGAATCATTGTCTTGGCTACGCATGCGCATTACAGCATTGATGTCTTTTCCGCGTTTTTCATAACGTATTGCTGCTATAGGATCGGAAATTTCGTGCTCGAGAAAGGCGAACCCTATATCAAGAGGCGACCACTTTCATGAATTCCTTCACGGACTGCTCCGTCTTCCAGGGGGGGCTGAAGCCTGTGAATTCTTTCGTCTCTTCAATTGCCTTTCTTAGCTTAAGGCGGTATTGACTGACGTGGTGAAAGTATTTTTGTCTCTCGTAGTAGTCTGCCAGATATTCCTGCTCGCTTTGGCCGGGAGTCGGCAGAAATAACACTCTGTTTTTGTTCAGCTCGGCGAGTTCCATGACGGTCGTATAGCCCGGCCGCGCTATGATGAACTTGGCTCGATTCATGATATTTTCTTGTTGTTCGGCGCCCAGAAACCCGTAAAAAGCAACGTTATCAGAAGACCTGGTCGCCGTGCTGTCCGGATTACCGCCCGCGATTACAATGCGTCCTTCCAGCTCCTTCAATTGAGAGGTTATCCTCTTTTGAAGTATCGTCCTCTGAGGCTCCGGGCCTGAAAGAGAAATAAAGTATTCCACGTCCTCAGGCACATCCCTTTTCTTGACGTGGGAAAGTATGCCGATGTACCTTATTTTTTCCTTACTTATGTATCTCAAATTGTGGGAAAGTCTGCCGCTAAGGTTCTGCCGCTCGAAATCAGGTACGATGATGCATTTATATTCTTTCATCCTCGATGCGAGCCACTTTTCGAGAATTCTCTCCGCTCCCGGAGGCGTTTTGAATTTTAACTGGTGATTTATAAGAAACGAATTGTCCGGCCTGTCATAAACGTCATATCTGCAGTCGGAGATTACGCGGTCGAATGTCGAGCCGATGATTCTTCGTGATTTGTCTCTGGCGTGCTGCAAACTTCTGATCATTTTGCCGGACGAGAAAACGAACATCATCTTGAAGAAAGGCGTTTTGGTGTAGGGAGGATAAACGCTGGGAACGTCATAGTATGTACATCTGTCCCCAAAATGGTTCTTCAGAAGCGTTAGAGCCCGGCCGGTGGATATAATATGCACGTCGCTGGTCTTCAGGAGCTCTGTGATCAAGGGTATGTCTCTTGTGGCGTGTCCGATCCCCCAATCAAAGACTCCGAAGGCAACTTTCATAATCGCATCCGCGTTCGATAAGACTGCAAAGCCGTAATGTGGTTATTCGAAAAGCTCCGGCTGGTTGCCACCGTTTTCCTTTTTTTGATGCCTTATACCCAGATGTTCGCAGGCCTGTTTGGTGACTTCTCTTCCTCGCTTGGTTCGGCGCAGGAATCCTATCTGCAGCAGATACGGCTCGACCACGTCCTCGAGTGTGTCTCTTTCTTCGCCCAGAGTGGCAGCGATTGCGTCAATTCCGGCAGGCCCTCCATCATAGACATTGACCAGCGCACGCAGAAAGGCTCTATCCAATTCGTCCAGGCCCAGCGGATCGATCTGCTCCATCTTCAGCGCATCCTCGACGATCGCGCTGCTTAATAGGCCCGAACCTTTAACCTGCGCATAGTCGCGCACCCTTTTTAACAGGCGATTGGCCACGCGGGGCGTCCCGCGGGACCGGCCGGCGATCAACTCCAGTGTGCCGTCATCGCACTGCAAATGCAAGAGCTGCGCCGATCTGGCCAGAATCTCGGTCAGCTCATCGCTGCTGTAAAAGTCCAGGTGATACAGCATTCCGAATCGGCTGCGAAGCGGAGCAGTCAGCAGGCCCGCTCGGGTCGTCGCCCCGATTAAGGTAAAACGTTTCAGCGGAAAGTTTATCGTCTTTGCGTGCAGGCCGCTGTCCACGGTATAATCAACCTTGAATTCCTCCATCGCCGGATAAATAAACTCCTCTACCGGCGTGCTGAGCCGGTGAACCTCGTCGATAAAAAGTACATCCCCGGTATTTATGTTGGTCAAAAGGCCCATGACGTCACCGGCCTTTGCCAGAGCCGGCCCCGATGAGCAGCGAATTCTTGCGGCCATCTCATTTGCCACAACGTGCGCAAGCGTTGTTTTGCCCAGACCGGGCGGCCCGTAAAAGAGAATGTGCTCCAACGGCTCAGCCCTTTGTTTGGCGGCTTCTATGGCGATAGCAAGTTTCTCTCTGACGCTGTGCTGGCCTATACATTCATCCAGAAACTTGGGCCGAAGTGAAATATTGAAACTCTCCTCAGCCTCGTTCAATGCCTGTCCGCTTATAGTTCTGCCTATCGCCATTTGTTATTGACTATTTACTATTGACTATTTTTTTAGACTTCGACACCTTGTTTAAGTCTATACACTAACGGCACAAGGGCTTCAGCCGTGTTTATGTCAGGGTATTTTTCGCAGGCTAACTGAATTAGTTCCATCGCCTCGTTTCTCTTTTCACCCCAGGCGATAAGAACCTCCAGCGCCTCAATCTGGAACGGCTTAAATCTCGCCTCCAGCCGGACCGATTCAGCTCCGAGTGCGAAGATTTTCAGCTTGCCTTTTAGCTCAGTGATGATTTGTTGAGCCATTCTCCTGCCCACCGCTGGCAGCGATAGCAAGGTTTTCTCATCACCATTTTCTATCGCCGCTGCTATGGTTGCTATCGGCATGCTCAAAAACCGCAGTCCCTTTTTTATGCCGATGCCTTTGACGCTGATAAACTTAGTGAAAAAGTCCTTTTCCGCCGAGCTTAAAAAACCAACCATCCTCGGCACTAAAGAGCCTGCGCCGGGCGCCCCCTCATAATATTCCATAGTACAAAGGGTAATATCTGAGCCGACCTTATCGGATAGCGCAGCGACACAGTAGCCGGGCAGCATCACTTCGTAAGCGATCTGACCCACCTGTACCAGAGCACTGCCGCTGTCAAGCTTCAGAAGTCTTCCCTCTATTCTGGCGATCATTACTTTTCTCTGATTCCAGGAAACCCCGCAATAAATTGCGGGGCTAAATATCTCACTTCATTTAGCCCCCCAGTTTACTAGGGGGGGTTCTGCCGGTTGCACAGCCCGAAGCGAATTAGCGCAGCACAGCGCTGCTGCAATAGCATCGGCCACGTCGCTGGGCTCAGGAAGCTCAGGCAGAGACAAGAGCGTTTGGATGGTCCTCTGCATCTGTTCCTTCGATGCCCGGCCGTTGCCGGTAATTGATTTTTTTATGCGAGTGGCGCTGAAGCTCCTGACTTCAACGCTCGATTGTGCACACTTCTGTAATATAACGCCTCTTGCGTGTCCCATCAATATGGCTGTCCTTGGATGTGTATAGTGCGAATACAACTGCTCCACAGCGACAATCTGGGGTCCGAACTTCCCCAAAAGGCATTCCATATCCTCGGCGATCTGATTCAGTTTCGCCTCTAAAGCCGAGTCGCCAGATGTTCGCAGTACACCTGCTTCAACAAGTCTACCCTTGTCACCATCACTTTCCAGGCACGCGTATCCACACACCTGCAAACCAGGATCAATGCCCAGCACCCTCATTTCCATCTCCACTGTGTCCCGTCAGGCTTATCTTCCAGAACAATCCCGACTTCATCCAGAGCTGCGCGAAAGGCATCCGCTTTTGCAAAATCCTTCTGTTTGCGAGCTTCGCTCCGCTGCTCAATCACAAGATTAGCCAGCTTGCCGATCACCTCATTATCGGCTGCACGTATTTCCGGGTATTGGTCTTTGACAATGCCCAAAACGTCGCCGCCCAATTTGCTGAACAAATCATCGACTGCACCGAGCGTCGACGTTGTGGCAGCCGTGCCCTCGAGCAGCCTGTTTGCCAGCCGAACCATCTCAAAAATCACTGATAAAGCAACGGCAGTATTCAGATCGTCGTCCATCGCTGTTTCAAATTTTTCTTTAAGCTGCTGCAATTGCGCCGCTACCTCTTGGTCAATTTGTCCCTCGGCGGATTGTGCCATCCGTTTCCTGACTGCGATAACCGTCTCGGTTATCCTATCAAGGCCGCTCTGCGCGGCGCCCAGTGCCGCATCCGAGAAATCCAGCGGGCTTCGGTAGTGACTATTCAGAATTAACTGCCGTATCGCCAGCGGTTCGTAGTTCTTAGTCAGTCTTTCATGCGCACCTGAAAAGGCTTGCTTTAAGGTTATGAAGTTATTCAGGCTTTTGCCCATCTTTTGGCCGTCCACGGTGACCATATTATTGTGAATCC
>CAZPJZ010000017.1:11229-14369 GCA_964586995.1 uncultured Pirellulales bacterium
TTCAGGCTTTTGCCCATCTTTTGGCCGTCCACGGTGACCATATTATTGTGAATCCAGTATCGCGCAAACTGCACGTCATTTGCAGCTTCAGATTGGGCGATTTCGCACTCGTGGTGCGGGAACTGGTTTTCCAGTCCCCCGCCGTGAATATCGAACGGCTGGCCAAGATACTTGGTGCTCATAACCGAGCATTCAAGATGCCAGCCCGGAAAGCCCATTCCCCAAGGGCTTGGCCACTGCATGATATGGTTCGGCTCGGCTTTTTTCCAGAGGGCGAAATCAACTGGGTTCTTCTTGTCCGGCGAAACCTCCACTCGGGCGCCGGCTAACATCTGGTCAACGCTTCTGCCCGACAGTTTGCCGTAATCTTTGAACCTGGACACATCGAAATACACCGAGCCGTTGACCTCATAGGCATACCCTTTTTCAACCAGCGTGTTTACCAGTTCTATCTGCTCGACGATATGGCCGCTGGCGCGCGGACTAATGTCAGGGCGAACGCAGTTGAGCTTGTCCATATCCTCGAAGTAACTGCGGGTATAGTACTCCGCCAAAGCCATCGGGTGTTTCTTTTCTTTTTTAGCTGCTTCAGCAATTTTATCCTCCCCGGCATCCGCGTTGTCAGTCAAATGGCCCACATCCGTTATATTCTGCACGTAAGTAACACTGTAGCCGAGGTAGCGCAGATAGCGCACCAGAACATCAAAGCTCACATAGCTTTTCGCATGTCCCAAATGGGCATGGCCGTACACGGTCGGCCCGCAAACGTATATTCCCACCCGGCCTTCGTTCACGGGCTTGAATTTCTCTTTCCTTCTCGTCAGGCTGTTGTAAAGTTGCAGTGTCATTTCTCTCTCTGAAAGAATACAGAATTAGAAATCGTGAACTGTTACCTTTTGCCGTACATCCTGTTTCCTGTCTTCTGTATTCTGTCTCCTGTCTTCTGTGTTTACAGTGTTCTTCTGGGCTTCTTACGCAGCAGCGCTATTGCGGTGGCGGCCATGGCCTGGCCGGCTCCTACCTCGCCGAGACCCTCATTTGTTTTGGCCTTTACGTTCACCGCTGTAAAATCAATGTCCAAAAGCCCGGCAATACATCTTTTCATTTGTCCCTTGACGGCATCAAGCCTCGGCTCTTCCGCGTGTATGGTCAAATCAACGTTGACCACCTCCCATTTTTTCTCTTGAAGTTTTTCTTTTACGATAGACAGAAGCTCTTTGCTGTCTGCATCTTTCCATCGCGGCTCGGTGTCGGGGAACAATGTCCCGATGTCGCCCATCCCGCTGGCGCCGAGCAGGGCATCTATCACGGCGTGCAAACCGACATCCCCGTCACTATGGCCGGCCAGTCCTACGGGATATGGCACGTAGACTCCGCCCAGCATTAGTCTTCTGTCGGTAGCCACTCGGTGTATATCCGTGCCGATACCACTTCGATATTCAGCCTTGGGTTCCTCAATCACAGCAGGCCCTTTGTGCTGGGGACGTCTGTCCCAACAATTTTTACCGCCGTGGCCAATGCCCGGCCAAGCCCCTTGAAAGTCGCCTCAGCAATATGATGACTGTTTGCGCCGTAGGGCACATTTATATGCAGGTTGAACTTGCCTGCATTGGAAAAGCTCCGCAGAAACTCTTGCAGACACTCGACATCAAAATCGCCGATCTTATCGGTTCGGTACTCGACATTGTACACACAGTTTGCCCTGCCTGATAAATCGACAGAAACGTTTGCCAGAGCGTCCTCCATAGGCACCGAGCTATGGCCGTACCTTGCTATCCCCTTTTTATCCCCAAGAGCTTTCTGCAAACACTCGCCCAGACAGATCGCAATATCTTCAACGGTATGGTGAGCGTCAACGTTCAGGTCGCCTTTGGCATTGACTACGAGGTCCATTTTGCTGTGCTTGGATAGATGCGTGAGCATGTGGTCCAAAAAGCCGATGCCCGTGTCGATCTGGTATTTGCCGAGGCCGTCCAGGTTAAGCTCACAGCTAATGTCGGTCTCTTTGGTTTGCCTTCGAATTTTGGCGGTTCTGTCTTCCATTTACCTCTCACCTTACTCTGACAGAATTTCCTTCAAGGCGGAAATTAGTCTTTCGTTTTGCTCTTTTGTTCCGACGGTTATTCTTAATTTATCGCTAAGCCCCGGCACATCAAAGAATCTAACGTAAATAGACCGCTGCACCAACTTATCATAAATCTTGCTCGCCGGATAGTCACACCTGGCAAGTACAAAATTAGCAGCGCTATCGGGGACCTCGAAACTTAACGCTCGCAAGCGTTCGGTCAGTTCCCGGCGGTCTGTCTTTACTTTTTCGACATTCTGTTTGAAGTACTGTTGGTCTTTTATCGCGGCCGTCGCCGCCGCGATGGCAATGCCATCGACGTTATAGGAGTCCTTAACCTTCATGAGTCCGGCAATCAAGTCCGGCCGGGCAATGGCATAGCCAAATCGCAGCCCGGCCAGTGAGTACCCTTTGCTCATCGAGCGCAGCAGGATCACATTGTCGAACTGCTTGACCAGCTCCGTGCAATTTTTCTCGGCGAAGTCCACGTAGGCCTCGTCAATCAACAGTACGCCGGCCAGCTCATCGGCCAGCGATGCCAGCTCGTCGACGCTGACAAAGCTGCCCGTGGGCGCGTTTGGATTGGAAACTATAGTCAGCGTCGCACCTGTTGCCGCCAGCTTGGGCGGCAGATTGAACTCGCCGTCAAATGGGATTTCAATTGCCTTACAGTTTTGCACATTCGCCAGCACCGGATACAGCGAATACGTCGGAACAGGATATGCCGCCGGGCGGTTCTCGTCGCAAAACGCCCTAAAGGCCATACTCAGCAGTTCGTCTCCGCCGTTGCAGCACATGATGTAGTCCGGCTCGACGTTATTGACTTGGGCTGCCGCCTTGCGAAACTCGTTGGCGAGCGGGTCAGGATACCGGCGAAGCTGTTCCGGCTTTATTTCGACCAGCACTTTCATTACCTGCGGCGACGGCGGATACGGATTCTCATTGGTGTTTAGCTTGACGACATCCGCTTGCCTGGGTTGAAAGCCCGGCTCGTAACCCTTTGCTCTTTCGACATTTTCCCGGAAGTAACTCATTAGCCGTTGCACTTTCGCACTGTGTATCGTGTTCGGCGAGT
>CAZPJZ010000018.1:0-14238 GCA_964586995.1 uncultured Pirellulales bacterium
TCCTGATGGCGGCATAAATGGGCTTGCCTTGGCTGGAAGTTATGTTGCCCAGCCGAACCCATTTTGAATCGCCCACGCCGTCTCCGTCGGCATCGGCGGTCGCCGCCGGGCTATTAATGTCGGTAATCGGCTCATAATCTCGTATCACTCTGGCTCGCACATTCGTGGCGTAGCCCTGCAAATCCCCTGTGACGTCGCTGATCTGCCGCCAATAATAATTGCCGCCAAGTGCGTAGGGCTCAAGGTCCGCCAGCCACGGGTTATATGCGTCTGGATAGTCGTAGTGTTCCTGGCGTGCCCCAGGGATATCAAAGGCCAGTTCCTCAGATATTTGTGCAACGGCGGTATCCACGGCGGCGCTGAGCTCTTTGTTTTCCAGGATCGCTGACGCGGCTATCTTGTTGACCCGGGCCACCATTACAAATAGTACGCCGACGATGGCCAACAGGCTGGTCAAGACCACGGTCAGAATAAGCGCTGAGCCGGCCCTCTTGCGTGACCCGTGACTCGTGACTCGTGGTTCGTATCTTGTTCTCATCTGTACATCAATGCACAACGAACTACTCCTTACTGACTAACCCGGACGAGCCGGAACCAAACACCTATCTGATGAGTTCTCCAAAAAAGGGACTAATCTCCGAGATACACAATGTGCGTAAAAGTCCTACCGTTCTTTATGACGCCGTGGGAATCGTATAAGGTGAAGGTGAACTTAAAAGCTCTGGTTGAGACACTTCCACTTGTGGACCGCACCCAGTTCATTGATCCGGGTCCACCAAGCCATTCTATGGTGAAGTTATCCACTCCCTTAGCCATGTACATCACCAAATCGTCTTCCAAACGTAGATCCAATGGCGGCCTCGCCGTCCATTGGTTAATATCAACAAAAGGTGGATGTGCCTGCCATTCAGACAATGAAATCTTATAATATTCGGCCCGTGGGTCTGAATCCGGCAAAGATGAATCCGACGTTAGAATCGTTTGTATTCTTACCAATATTTTTTCTTTTGGATCTCCGGTGAAAGGGTCTGTGTTGGGATCAATATTAGGATAGGGGTCCGCAGCCTGGCCGTAGAATATACTGGCAACATTACCTGCCACTATCTTGCCGCCATATTGCCTGGTCGACTGAAAAGCGCCATTAGCCAGAAACGCAATGCAGTCGGCATTTTTATTTCGAGTTTCAATATTGAGCCTGCCAGGGTATTGCAGTATGACTGCCTTGAAGTCGGCATTAAGCTGCTCGGTGATGACCCGCAGCTTCCGCATAATCTCGGCGTCTGCGACGGCGGTACGATGGGAGTCCAGGCTGACCTTGAAAATGACGCTGGCAAAGGACAGCACCATCGCCAGGACCCCGACGGCCACGACAAGCTCAATTAGAGTGAAGGCTTTTCGCATACTAAACATTAGAATCTGATTACTTTCTGATATACTGCTATACAGGGGTCTCTGCCCCCGCCGATTGGCGGAGGAACCACCCAAATAGTGGCAGCAAGTCGACCTTCCCAGGGCCTATCAAGTTCAATCGTAGCTCCGGGGAAAGCACCAGGACCAGCATCGCGTCGTTGTAGCACCCGATATATTTGGCCTGTTTCATCATCCACAATCGTGCAGCCATCATTGACCCATGTTTTAGATGTCGGAATTCTCATTTCGAGCACATTGCTGACAGCGGTAGCTGAAATAAGTACCCTCATCGGAATAGGTCTTCCTGCGCCACCTTGATATGAAGCTGCACTGGCAGTTTTTCTGGTGACAAAAACTACTACTTGCACGAGTCGGCTGGCAGGGTATGAATATATACGCCGGCACAGAGCAGACCAATAATACTGCTTCTCCGAGATGTCCACCGGGGTCGATGGATAAGCGAATTCCTCCGCTGGTACAGGTCCTCTGGCTGCAACCTCTTCAAAAGGTCTGAAGAATGCAACAACCCGATTGGGGTCTCCAGAATCAACATTAACCCCGTATAGTTTTATCTTTGCAAAGGCCTCGTCTGCAACCACTGCCGCTGTTGTTCGCTCGGCTGTGATGGCTGTCAAATAGATGCCCGTCAGGAACGTGCCCGCTATAAAAAGCATTCCGATGGCCAGCGCGCCGACGGCCAAAAGGACCTCGGTAAGAGAAAACGCTCTGTCTCGATGTTTGTACGTCATAACCCTACTGACTCGGCGAAATTATTGTCCCCGTATAAGGATTTACATAGAGGGCTTGCGGTGCCAGCGTCACAAGGTATTGCGACCAGGCTCGGCCCCCCGTGTAAGCCCGTCTGAATTTCTGCTCTTGGTAGATGATAAATGTGTTGCGGCTCGCTTCCCTGCCCAAGCCCAGATTGGCATAGTCATCCTGGATAAACATGCCCGTGTTGTAATTTACGACGTTCTCTTGAGAATTGAAGATATCATCTGAGGACTGGGTTGGATTTGCCGGCCGAAAAATGCCCTGCCGGTTTCGGACTCGCACATCGTGGATCACCAGTTTTCCGGAGGGCGAGAAAATTATTGAAAACGAAGTTGTATCCTGCAGCTCGGCCGGCTGATCTATCTTGGCGTCATTATCAATAGGCTCATCACCGGAGCACGTAGGGTCCGGATTGGTCCTGAGCCTTAGGTCCATAACGCCTGTCGTTTCGGGTATTCGGATGGGTTTGAGGCCCGGGACAGCCCGAAAGCCGTAAGCCAGCATATCCGGGTCTTGCACGATAAAGATCATATATTGAGGCGCCTTGAGCGGGCCCTCAGGATGGTAGGCTCTTTGGAATCGAATGCCGGCATATCTCTGATTCTTCGCCGCGATGGCCTGGGCCGAAGCCAGCGCCGAGCTTATCATGCTCATTGTGCTGCCTTCGGATTGAAACGAGTTCAAGAAGGCGTGGATGGCGGGTAGGCCGAGCCCGATAAGCAGCGCCATCACGGCGATGACAACGGTTATCTCTACCAGTGTGAGGCCGGATTGTCCGTACTTGGCGTCCATTTCTGTCTTCGTCGCCTCTCGGCAAAGGCTGTGTACCCAGCGATTCTCTTTATTCTAATCCACCGTGTCTGCTGCTCTCAGGTTCCGTCTTTGGTGCGTATGTCGTCAGGCGTAGCAAAAATCCTGTCGCGACCGGCGGAGATCAACTCCGGGAATGCGTCGCCGGGCAAGTATCTATAATCGAGCACGGTTCCCCAGGGATCGTAAAGCTGCGGCATATCGACACCGGCGGCATCAGGATTATTTTTTACGAACGAGTCGTCTATATTCTCCAATATCTTGCGGGAACTCGGCGTGGACTGAAGCTGTCCGTAAAGCGCTGCCGAACGGGTCAAGTAGCCCGGCTTGTTCGGATCGGGAAAGACCTTCCAGAAGTCGTAATATTCCTGCAGAGCACCTTCCAGCAGTGCAAACGTGTTTTGAAGGGCCTTCTCTTTGGCCTGGGTGTCAATGCGGGCGGCGATTGCCATGACCACGCCGGCCAGCACCGCAACGACGGCCACGACAATCAGTATCTCGACAAGCGTCATAGCATGTTTTGATTTGCGGCTTTTCATGGCTTTGTCTTGCCCGAAGGGGTGCAGCCGACAGCTCAATTTCCGAAGTTACAAATATCGTCGCCTGTCCCGTATTCACCGTCTGCTCCCGCTGAAATCAGTATGTAGGAGTCAGGTCTGTAGGGCCAGGGTCTGGCTGTTACCTTCGGGTCTCTTATGTGCTCATAGAAGAAACTGAAATCTTCGAGTATATGCCTTTTACGAGCTGCCAAGGGCCTGTTCCAGTCCGCCAGTCTTCCCAGGTTGATAAGAGGGAAATTGTCACGGGCATTATAGATCAACTCTGCGGGTTCGGCCGCTCCCGGCCCTGCTGCGTAGGTCAGGGATTTGCTCGACGTGTTTGCCCGGTAGTATAGTATGGGCGTGCCCGCATTTTGAGTGGTTGTCTCAAACATACCCGGCTTTGTGAAGGTTATCTTCTTTACGCTGAACACGTCACAAAGCACAAATGTATCCGCCGCCAGCTCGCCGGTTCCGCTAAACAGCCCGGGTTTGGCGGGTGAAATGTCACCCAGTCTAAATACGCTGGCCGTGGCCAGCTCCAGGTAAGGGCCTTTTCTCTGGCTCATTAGCAGGGCATCATTCGGATTGTACACGAAAACGCCGGCATCGTTGGAGCCGTTCGCTCTGAAATCAGACCTGGGGTGAAATCCCATCAGGTCCCAGCCTACCAGAGCCTCCGCCAGTTTCTGTGCCCCACAGTAATTGCGGGGACCGGCGGGGGCCGGAGGAGGGTCCCACCAATTGGAGGGCGGATAATCACCGTAGTCGTTCCTGAAGGCGGTAAGGGCCATCTGGATGGTGGCTAATTGAGCCTTTTGTTTCACCTCCTTGGCGGTATTTTTCACCATGCTCACAGCCGGGATCAGCAGCGCTACCAGCATCGCCATTATGCCAATCACCGTCAGCAGCTCAACAACCGTAAAGGCTCGTCTTTTAAGCTTCACAGCTAACCTCTTTTCCTTTAGCGAATTCCTGTCGTTGCCGGCGGCAACTTACGGGTTCGGTGCCTCCGTGTAGCTGGTCCCGAGCCAGTCATCAGCAAAAGCGGCAAAATCAAGAAAATTGATACTTCCGCTCGACTCAACATCGTCGTCTCGGAACAGATTATGCTCGTCGTCCAAATCCACCTCTGCCAGCCATTTCTGGGCAAATATTTTCAAGTTGGGGATATTGCCGTCCCAGTTGGCGGCGTATGCTGCAAAGTCGAGAAAGCTGATTGTGCCGTAACCTTCCACGTCGTCGTCGCGGAACAAGTTACGCCTGTCGTACGGATCTAATTCATTGGCCCAGGTATCAGCGAGCAATCTCAAATCGTTCACATTCACATAACAATCGCGGTTGAAATCTCCCGCCAGAAGACCGCCACCACCACAGTAAGTAGTACAGTTGACCGAATCCCAGTCGGTAATATATCGGTCCCATAATTGCTCTGCCACGTGCACCCTGATACCAAGCGACAATCTGTGCAAGCCCGGAGTTTTGTATTTTTCGCCGACAACAAATGCCTGACCAAGGTACTCGCCCCTTACGTCTGTGCCTGCGGTTTGCGATTCCCAGACAACGTCGCCGTCAATCAGAACGACCGCGCTGCACTTACTTGGCTCCCATGGGCTAAACGCGTATGTGTCGAGCTTCAGGTCAAAGGTAATTTCATTGACGTCTGCCAGTTCCACCTGCTGGGAAACTGTTGCCATATCTCCTGGAGCAAACGTCTGCCAGAATTCTGAATAGAGCGTCAAATTGTAGCTGCCGTCAGTCCGCCAATCTGAGCTGACGTATCCGCGGAACTTATCTGCCGGCACGGTGGCTGTCCAGCCGTTCGGGTCTTTGACGGCGATGTTGCTTATCCAGCCGTCATCTTCGAAGCTCCCGTTTACGATCTGGCAAACGCTCGCCTGCGCCGAGTTTGCAGCCAGTAGTGCAACCATCGTTACTCCAAAAACTATCGTTCTCTTCATCACCTGTTTCCTCGTCGTATTGGCCTGGTCAACATTCTGATTCCAAATTCCTTTGTGCAGACCTTCAAAGTCCGTTCAGCGCGTAGCAGGGCGGTTTCTATACTCGTGCCGTTACTCTATGTACTTCCAACTGAAATTGCAGATATCGTCAGCGGTGCCGTACTCACCGTCGAGTCCTGCAGAAATCAGAATAAAACTGTCTGCCCGGTAGGGTCTGGGTGGATGTGGGATTTTGTGGTTCCTGGTATTCTTGTAAAACCTTTGCGGGTCAACAAGGGCGTGCCGAGCCGAAACGCCTTGCTCCCAGGGCTTACCAAGCATCACTAACATCTGGTTGTCCCAGTAGTTGTAGATGTTACCTTTGCTGTCGGTTGCAGTGGGACTTGTGTTGGGATCGTGCAGGTTGTTTGACATGTCTGCCTTATAATACAGTATGGGCATGCCGCCTCTGCCGCCACTTTTGTACGGGTGGCTAAAAACGTCACACAAGACATAACTTTGTTGAAGAAATGGGTTTGTATTACCCGAACCGTAAATCTCTGATAGCTTCTGGACGTTGGCATTTTCCAACGGCAGGTATGGCTTTTTTCTGGCGTTAAGAGTTGCGGTAACATACAGGGGCCTGCCCGCTCGGTCGAGCCCATCGCGTAGAAAATCTGAGTCCGGATGAAAACCCATCAAATCCTGCCCCATCATAGCTTCGCAGAGCTTCAATGCCCCGCAGTACGCCTGACCTGCACCGTCCAGCGCACTGGAAAGTGGATAATTATCGGACTCGCTGCTGAAGAACTCAATGCCGGTGGCTATAGTAGCCAATTGAGTCCTCTGTGTTACCTCCTTGGCATACTGCCTGACCCTGCTTATGGCAGGCACCAATAGGCCGATGAGAATCACTATGATGCTCATAACAGTCAGCAGCTCGACAATGGTAAAGCCTGCTTTCTTGTTGGTTGGTTTAGCTGTCGATTTCATTTTCTTCTCCTTTTTCAGTAAAAAGACATTTCGTATTGGCTAAATATTGTTTTATGCGGCGGAGCTCAACGTGGTGATAATTTGTATCATCGGCAAAAATATCGAGAGCACGATGACCAATACGACCACGCCAAGCACGACAATCATGACCGGCTCCAGCAGGTGCATCAATGAGCCGACCATGACCTCCACCTGCTCGTCATAATTGTCCGCTACTTTCAAAAGCATTTTGTCCAGGTCGCCGGTTTCCTCGCCCACGGCGACCATATTGGCAACGATCAAATCCACCGTTCTGGATTGTCGCAGCGGGCCGGCAAACGTGTCACCCTGTCTGATGGAGTTATGGACGTTTGTGAGCATGTTGGCGAAGACCTCGTTTCCGGCCGTTTCGCGAGTGACGTTGATCGCATCCAGAATGGGCACGCCTGCACTGATCAACGTTCCAAGGGTCCTTGTCCAGCGTGTCACAGAGACTTTACTGCTGAGCTGCCCCAGCACCGGTATCTTCAACTTGACGGTATCGACAATTAGCCTGCCGGTGCGAAATTGCTTAGCGGCTCTAAGCAAAAAAACAATTATGAACGGTGTTGCCACAAGAACGACCCATCCGCCGACCCGCACCGTGTATCCCCATACGGTTATGCTCGGAGACCATTCGGGGCCTTCTGCGATCCAGCTACTTATCGCCAGTACAACGCGGGTAATTGTTGGCAGCCTTGCCCCTTCGCCCAACATTTCCGTAAGCACATCGGTAAACCTGGGGATGACTTTCCACATCAGTAGTAGCAGTATTGTAAAGGCCGCGCTCAGGACCACTATCGGATAAATCATCGCGCCCTTGACCCGGGATTTGAGCTTCTCAGCTTTCTCCATAAAGTCGGCTACGCGGGCCAGGATCAGGTCGAGCACGCCGCCGGTCTCCCCAGCCGCGACCATATTGACAAACAGTCGATTGAAAGCCCGCGGGCATCTGCCCATCGCCTCGGAGAGGGTGGAGCCGCCCTCAATGTCATCGGCGACGCAACCGATTACCCTCTTGAACGTTCCGGACCGTTGCTGCTCCTGAAGAATCCTAAGCGAGCGCAAGATGGGCAGCCCCGCATCCTGGAGAGTGGAGAGCTGTCTGGCGAACTGGGCAACATACTTTGCCCTGACTCTGCCGCCGGCGCCGCGCCTGCGTTGTGGTCTGGCAGCGGCTTTTGCCGCGGCTGTTTTTGCCGCCGCCCTGGAACGGACCTTGGTGGGAAAATATCCCATATTCCGTATTTTGCTGATGGCTTCCTTTTCGCTGAGGGCCTCGATTTCGTTCTTTATCTCTACGCCCTGGGAGTCCAACGCCACGTATTGATAAACAGGCATCTCAACACCTCACTCTAAACTGACTATCGCGATTTTCTGCCATTCCACGGTTATACCGCCTCCATGACCGTTTCCTTTACCACCTCGTCGATGGTCGTGACGCCGTCATAGATGGTGGCCAGGCCGCTGTCACGCAGCAACTTCATACCGGCCTTCTGAGCAGCTACACGCAGGATATTTGTCGAAGCGCGGTTCATAATCAAATCACGGATTTCATCGTTAAGGGTCATGATCTCAAAAATACCTGTCCGTCCCCTGTAGCCAGTATTGTTGCACCGATCACAGCCTCGGCCGTAGTAGAACTTCTTGCCCTTAATCATATCCTCCGTAAGCCCCAGTTCTCTCAACTGGACTTCATTTGGCTCGAAGGGTTCTTTGCAGTTTTCGCATATTTTCCTGACCAATCGTTGTGAGACGATACCTTCCAGCGTGGCAGTAACCAGAAAGGGTTCGACGCCCAAATCCAGCAGTCGTGCTATCGAACTCGGGGCGTCGTTGGTGTGCAGCGTGGTAAACACCACGTGACCTGTGAGGGACGCCTGTGCGGCGATCTCCGCTGTCTCCAGGTCACGGATTTCACCGACCAGTATGATATCCGGGTCCTGACGGAGTATGCTCCGCAGACACCTGGCAAATGTCAATCCAATGTCCGGCTTCATCTGAACCTGAATAAGACCGTCGATGTCGTATTCAACCGGGTCTTCGGTGGTGATTATCTTCCACTCGATGCTATTGAGCTCACTCAGGGCTGAGTAAAGAGTCGTAGTTTTCCCACAGCCGGTAGGCCCGGTGACGATAATGATGCCGTTGGGCTTATTAATAAGCTGCCGCACCATGTCTTGTTGATCGGGCCTAAGGCCAAGTTTTGCCAAATCGAAGCTCATCTGCGACCTATCCAGGACACGCAGTACGACGCTTTCTCCAAACATCGTGGGCAGAACGCTGACACGAAGGTCCACTGGTTTGCCCTCGACGGTCAGTGATATTCGGCCGTCCTGGGGAAGCCGTCTCTCAGCGATGTCCAGGTCCGCCATAACCTTTATGCGTGAGCTAAGTGCCGCCGCAATATACTTTGGCGGGGGGATCATTTCGTAAAGCACACCGTCGATACGGTAGCGCATCTTGTATTCGTTCTCAAACGGCTCAAAGTGGATGTCGGAAGCCTTGTCACGAATTGCCTGTAGAAGAACCAGGTTCAGCAGTTTCTTGACGGGATTAGACTCGGATAGCTCCTTCAACTCGTCCAGGTCGATGCTCTGATTTCTACCCTCAAACTCGGCCAGGAAGCGGTCGCTCTGTATCTCATCTATCAGTTCATTGATATCTTCGTCTTGTGTCTCATAATACTTGGCCAACGCATTTTCCAACGATTCTGCGTCGGTTATCTTCGCACTGACCTTAAACCCCATGAGTGTGCTTAGGTCGTCGGTTGCCCTGAAATTCTCGGGGCTGTCCAGGGCGACGGTCAGCTCATTCTGCCCCTTATCGTATTCGATAGGGACGATGTGATAGGTTTTTGCCATTTGGGCCGGCACCTTGTCGATTACGTCCGGAGGGATGTTGAGGCCATCAATGTCCATGTACTCCATCCCGCGCTGGGCTGCCAGGGCCATCTGTAGTTGGCTCTCGTCGACCAGACCCAGTTCAAGGAAGATTTGGCCTATTTGTATCGTCCCATGACGCTGGCTCTGGACTTTCAAGCATTCATGGACCTTTTCTCTGCTTAAGAGGCCCATCTTCATAAGAATCCGTCCCAGCGGTCTGCCCCTTAGTTGTTCTATAGGTGGGAGCTTCTGAACTGTTTTCATCTTTGCCATTTGAGTTATCCTCTATGACTCATTGGCCAACCTGATAGTATTATATCACATTAAAACCTGTTTGGCAAACATATTATACATTGGACATCTGGTTAATGAGACAGCGGCAAGCATCAAAGTTCAGCAGTCAAAAGTCCTATAACGGCTCAAAAACCCACTCCTGGCAAAACTGGCAGCTTCACGGGGTCACCCGTAAGTCGATTTTTTCGCAGACGTCCCTGCTCGTGGCAAACTTGGTGTCCGCCGACCGAATTAGGTCCTCAGAATCGGCCCAATGTCCTCTATCTCTTTGACGGTCGCTGCTCTTTTTTCTGCCTTTCCTCTTCCCCTAAGGGCAGCCAATTTGGCCGTGGCCTTATCCTGCAGGGCGCCCGGCTGACGCCCTTTGTCGAGCATCTCCTCAAGCGTAATCTTGCCGGCGTCGTAGAGCTGCCACAAATGCTCGTCAAGAAGCTGCATTCCTAATTTCTTGCCTGTTTGAATACTCGAATCGATCCTGTAAGTCTTGTTCTCACGGATTAGGTTGGCTATGGCAGGTGTTACGACCATAAACTCGTAGGCCGCAACTCTTCCCCGGCCGGTGGCCAGAGGACACAGAGCCTGACTGAGTACGGCGATCAGGTTGCTGCTCAACTGAATGCGGATCTGCTCCTGCTGGTTGACCGGGAAGACATCGATGATTCTGGTGATGGTTCCGGCGGCGCTGGTCGTGTGCACCGTGCTGAAGACCAGGTGGCCGGTTTCAGCCGCTCTGACCGCTGCCTCGATCGTCTCCAAGTCTCGCAGCTCACCTACCAGAATGACGTCCGGATCCATTCTCAGAACGCGTCTTAGCGCCTCGCTAAAGCTGGGCACGTCAACGCCGACCTCTCGTTGGTTGATGATGGATTTCTTGTGGGTGTGATAATATTCTATTGGCTCTTCGACGGTTACGATGTGGCGGTCAAAGTTCTCGTTAATATAGTTTATCATACAGGCCAGTGTAGTAGTCTTGCCGCTTCCGGTCGGGCCGGTGACCAAGAACATTCCGCGAGGCCTACGGCACAAAGCAGCCGTAATCTTGGGCAGACCAATCTCCTCGAAGGTCATAATCTTTGACGGAATAAGGCGGAGAACCAAGGAGATGTTGCCTTTTTGCCGAAACACAGAGACACGAAACCTGCCTTCATCGCCGAAGGCAAAACCGAAGTCGGTGCCGCCCTCTTCCTGAAGCTCCTGTTGATTTCGTTCAGGTGTGATGCTCTTCATCAGCGCCGCGGTATCGTCCGGCTCGAGAACCTTTGTTTCCAGAGACCGGAGGCTGCCGTCTATCCGCAAGACCGGTGCTCGGCCGACAGTCAGGTGTATATCAGAGGCGCCCTGGGCCACGCACGCGGACAGCAGCCTATCCATGTTCACGGTTGCCATTTACAGTTCCTCGATCAACAACTATGTATATTAATCAGACCACCGCCACGCCTTCGGTTTGTGCAATATTTGCCACCTCTGCGGGGGTCGTTATTCCTTTGAATATTTTGACCTTGCCGTCGTTCATCAGTGTTCTCATTCCGGATGCTTGGGCTGCTTTTCTCAAATCTCCGGCCGGGGCTTTTTTAAAAGCGAGCTCGCGCAATTCGTTGTTCATTTCTATCATCTCGAATATGGCGATCCGGCCTTTGAAACCCGTGTGTTGGCACTGCCCACAGCCAGTTCCTTTGTAGATGGTGTGCTTCTCCAGGTCTTCGGGGGTTATATTGAGCAGCCGAAGATGATGAGGGTCGGGGTTCGGATTAACTTGCTTGCACCTTTCGCAGATAACTCTGACCAACCTTTGTGCCATAATGGCCTGTATCGAGCTGGCAACTAGGAACGGCTTAACGCCCATATCGATCAGACGCGTTATGGCGCTGCAGGCATCGTTGGTGTGCAGAGTGCTGAAAACCAGGTGTCCGGTAAGTGCCGCCTGAACCGCGATATCTGCCACCGCACTATCACGGATTTCACCGATCAGTATGATATTGGGAGCTTGCCTGAGCATGGACCGCAGGATCCTTTCGAACGTCAGGCCGATGTCTTCCTTGACCTGGCATTGATTCATTCCGTCAAAGTTGTACTCGACGGGGTCCTCGGCGGTAACAATCTTCTTGTCAGGCTTATTAAGTTCCTGCAAGGCGGCATACAGAGTTGTGGTTTTGCCGCTACCTGTGGGGCCTGTAACCAGGAAAATGCCATTGGGCCTTCTAATTATGTGCTGAAACTGCTCATAGTGGTCCTGCTCGAAGCCAAGTGATTCGATGCCGATGTTGACCGCATCGCGGCGAAGAATTCGCAGCACCACGCTTTCTCCGTGGTTACCCGGCAGCGCCGAAACACGAAAATCTACGTCCTGGCCTCCTATAACGCGCTTGATACGACCGTCTTGCGGCAGCCTCTTCTCGGCGATGTCCATGCCGGACAAGATCTTCAGACGGGTGATCAGCGGTGCCTGCATACTCTTGGGGATATTGTCTCTCTCCAGGCAGACGCCGTCAACTCGGTACCTTACACGCACCCTGTCGGTCATCGGTTCGACGTGAATATCGCTGGCCCGCATGAAATAGGCGTTATCAATTATCAGGTTGACCAACCTGATGATAGGAGCCTCACTGTCGTCGTCGCCACGGCCAAAGGTAAACACATCGGTGTGCAATTCACCGCCCGCCTCAGCCAATTCGGCAGCCGTCGCGTCGATGCTGTGTTTGAGCTTGTCGTCTTCCTGCTTTCTTGTTTGGTCGAAGGAATTTTCAATATAAGAGCGGATCTTCTTGGGATTCGCCAGGTAACACTCCAGCTCGGTGTTCAAGCGAAACCGAATTGAATCCATCATATCCAGGTCTGATGGGTCACCAATGACCAACCTCAATTTGCCGTTGTTCATGCTTAGAGGCAGGACATTATGCCTTTTTATAAGTTCTTCCGAGATGATTTTGGTTGCATCAGGCGGTATCGTGACTTGGTCCAGGTTTATGTATTGTAGCCCGAATTGCTTGGCGATGGCCTTGGTCAGCGTTTCTTCGTCTATGAGGCCCTGCTCGAGCAGTATTTGGCCGAGCCGTTTGTTCTTTGTTTTCGATGCCTTGATGGCCTCAACGAGGGCTTCCTTTTTCACCAGACCGGCTTTATACAGGATTTCGCCCAAATGTCTGCGTTGTTGTGCCATAGACGCCTCTTATTCTGAAACTTACCCATCTTGATGATAACATTATTAGCCCTTTGAGTCAAGGATAGAATTTCAGGCGGAGCATATTCAAAGCTGTTTGCGCTGCTCGAATTCGAACAGAGTCTCTATCGTGGGCGAAAACAAACCGTCGTGTCTGACATCCAGTAACGGCGTCCACACTTATATATACCAGGCCAACCGGTTTTTGTTCGCTTCCGCCGCGTGGTCCGGCTATGCCGGTTATGCCGATGGCAAAGTCTGTGTGGGCCTTCTTTCTGGCTGACTGAGCCATAGCTTCTGCCACCTGCTCGCTGACAGCTCCGTACCGCGTGATCAAGCCGGCCGGTATGCCAAGTTCGCTGATTTTGGCCGGGTTGCTGTATGTCACCCAGCCGCACGTAAAGTACGTGCTGGCCCCCGGCACGTCCGTCAACAGCTTGGCTAACGTACCGCCGGTACAGGATTCGGCCACGGCGATGGTTCTATTCTGCCGCGTCAACTCCTTGCCCACGACCTCAGCCAGAGTCTGTTGTCCGGTTCCATAGACCAGTTCTCCCAGTGCCCTGCGGAGCGTCTTTTCATCGTTTTCAGCCAGTTTCTCGGCCTGGAGTTTGTCTTTTGCCGTTGCGATAATGCAGAGGGTGATGACGCCGTGTTCCACGGTGCAGTCAATCAGCGGATTTCTGCCTCGCCGCATAAGGTCGCCGAGCAATTCGGCGATTTCCGACTCGGCTTTTCCGAAGCATTTGAGATTCCGCACTATTACCGACTGCTCGCCGGCGAAGTTCCTGACCTTAGTAAGGACCGAATCTTGAAACATTTGTTTCATTTCGCCGGGCACGCCAGGCAGGGCGGCAAGCAACTTCCCCTTTAGTTCGGCCATAATACCTGGCGCAGTGCCGAGTTGGTTGGCGATAGGCTCGGCGCCGGCTGGTATGTATGCCTGGCGTTTGCAATTCTCCGGCATTTTCCGGCCCCGGCCGGCAAAAAAAACCTCGATTTTCTCCAGCAGGTCGTTATGAAACTGTAATTCGGTGCTGAGAAACCTGCCAAATGCTTCGCGGGTAAGGTCGTCATCGGTCGGTCCCAGGCCGCCGGTTGCCAAGACGATATCTCCATCGGCACTTGCCAGATTCAGTGACCGCACAATTGCCGCCAGGTCGTCCCCGACGGTGTAAACACTGACCACGGGCACCCCGATCGACAGCAGTTCTGTGCTCAGATAGGCTGAATTTGTGTTGACCGTTTGACCATTGAGCAGCTCATCGCCGATACTGACGATACTTGCTTTGTACATATCTCTACAATTGGATCAGGGCTTTGACCACGCCGTTGCTATAACAGGCGACCAGGTCGAAGGCTTGCTGCGTCTGCTGGAGTTTGAACCGGTGCGTTATCATAAAATCTACGTCGATTTT
>CAZPJZ010000019.1:0-8852 GCA_964586995.1 uncultured Pirellulales bacterium
GGTGTCAATAAACGAGGACTGGATAGAGCCGGTTTCAGCCAGGAGCAGCAGGAGCAAATATTCGAGGCCTACAAGAGGCTTTATCGCCAGCAGGGCACCTTGCTGGAGAACGCAAAGGCGCTGGCGCAAGAGGACGGACTCGACGAGAACGTTCGGGCCATGATTGACATGATAACCAGGAGCAGCAAGCATCGTTTCGGCAGATATCTCGAGCTTTTTAGGCATTAAAGACATGAAATTCGAAACTCCAGCCTCCAGGCGGTTGCGTACGGCTGTTGTCGGCGCCGGTAAGATGGGGGCCATACACGCCAAGGTCTATCACGAACTGCCTCAGAGTGAGCTTGTCGCCGTCGTTGATATAGAGGCTGAAAAAGCGCAGCGCCTGGCCGACGAATATAACTGCCTGGCTGCAACTTGCTGCCATGATATCCTGGACCGTGTCGATGCAGTGACGATAGCCGCTCCTACGGTGTGCCATCTGGAACTGGGCAAGACCTTTATCCGCAATAGGATTCCAGTGCTGATTGAAAAGCCTCTGGCCGCCAATGTCAGAGAGGGCAAAAGAATCGTATCGCTTGCCAAACGCTACGATACGGTTGTAGCGGTAGGTCACTCCGAGCGATGCAATCCGGTTGTTCGAGCGATGAAGCGGCTCGATATCGAGCCGAGGTTTATCGAAGCCAACCGCATCAGTCCTTATCCGTTCCGCTCGACCGACGTGGGCGTGGTGCTGGATGTGATGATCCACGATATCGATATTATATTGTCCTTGGCAGCCAGCAAGATCAAAAAGGTAGATGCCTACGGCCTCAGTGTCATTGAGGAGCACGAGGACATCTGCAACGCAAGGATTGTTTTTGCCAATGGTTGTGTCGCAAATATTACCGCCTCGCGGCTGGCTCTGAAGACCGAGAGAAAGGTAAGGGTATTCAGCCGGCAGGGTTATCTGAGCGTGGATTATCTTCGAAAGAGCGGCATTATCGTCAAGGCCGATCCCAACATTGACGTCGTCCAGTGGATAAAACAACGCAAGGCCGTAGGAGACTTTGATTGGACCACCGTGAACTGGCCGGACCTGTTGCACGTCGAGGAGCTGGTCATTGATGACAAGGAGCCCGTCCGTCTCCAGCAGGAAGCTTTCTTGCGCTGCTGCATGGATAAAAGTCTAAGGCCGGAAGTGAGCGCCGAAGAAGGTCTGGCTGCACTGGAGTGTGCCGAGAAGATCTTGGCCTCGGTTAAAAAGCACAAGTGGGGCCAACCATCGAAGATTGAGAATCGATGATTGACAAAGGCAAGCTGCTCGGGAGCCTACCTAATACCCGATCGCACAGCCGTCCTTGCGGGGATCGGACCCGCCAAAGTAACGGCGTGGATTTGACTGTCTCCAGATTCCCTGGTAGCCACCGAATGAGCCTACGCCGGGCCTTATCCTGTGGCCCATATAGGCCAGTTTCAACTTGGCGTCTTCGGAGATTCCTCGCTCAAAACTGACTGAGCCGCCGGCGGTCATTTTGCGTCCTGTAGGCGTCGAACTTTCAGAATGCTGCACGCGCGGCTGCTCACCCGCCTGCTGCGGTGACATTCCGAAATCAATTATGTTCATCAGTACCTGCACGTGGCCCTGCGGCTGAAAGTCGCCGCCCATCACTCCGAACGAAAAGACCGGCTCGCCGTTCTGCGTCACGAACGCAGGTATGATGGTGTGGAAAGGCCGCTTGTGTGGCTCCAATTTATTCACGTGGTCCGGATCAAGGCAGAATAATTGCCCGCGATTCTGAAGACAAAAGCCCAGCCCATCCGGCACAAAACCCGAACCCCATGCGTAGTAAATGCTCTGAATGAGTGAGACCATATTGCCGTCTCTATCCGCGACGGTCAGATAGGTCGTGTCGGAAGAGCCTTTGAGCCTGCCGGGCTTAACGGTTTGAGATGCACGCTTCGGATCAATCAGCTTCGCTCGTCTCCAGCATGTTCAGCATTTGCAGAGCGGCGATTCCCTGACCGTTGGGCGGAAGCTCCCAGACATCGCAGCCGCGATAGTTGGTGCTGACTGGCTCGAACAGACAATTCCGTTCTGACAGACAACCGTCGAGCGGGTGCATCCCGATTAACCGCAGAGAACGCCGAGAGCGCTGAGCTGGTCAGAAGTCAGAGGTCAGAACATCTGTCTTCTGTCTTCTGTCCTCTGTTTTCTATCTTCTTCTCTGCGACCTCTGCGGCCTCTGCGGTAAAAAAGCAGTCTGCTCTGCAGCATACCACGATCGACAGGCAGACTATCACGCACAGCATCCGGGCGTCGTCCTTCAGCGAACGATAAATTACCGCCAAGAATTGCCGATGTGCACACGCCGCTGGTGAGTTTCAGAAAAGACCGCCGTTTCATAGTCGTCTCTCCTTGTCTGGCTTGGAAGACTCGCCGACGCCAACTAATCTGGTGCTATCTGGCTCATTTTGCCTTGCCCAGCATATTTTACCTCGGACAACCGGTAGGTCAAGGTTTGCCGGGCGCCGACGCTTCTGGCTCTGATGCGCTGCGGACGCCTATTTTCATTTGCATTTTTGATACCTGGGCCGTAACCTAAGGTTGCAACTTGTGTATTATCGAAGCAGAACTGGAGGACAACGAAAGTGGACAGGACATGTTTCACGCGTCGTGATTTCCTGAAGTTGGCAGGTTTGGCAGCGGCGACTCTTTCCGCCGGTCAAGCCCCAGCAGTTGCGAGATTGTTTGCCAGCGATCATACCATCGCCAAGCTCAATTTCATCCTGATCCTGATCGACGACATGGGCTGGATGGACACCGGCTGCTATGGCAGCAAGTTCTACCAGACCCCGAACATCGACAGACTCGCCGCCGAGGGTATGCGGTTCACCGAAGGTTATGCCGCCTGTGCGGTCTGTTCGCCAACCCGCGCCGCTATTATGACGGGACGTTACCCCGCCCGCCTCGGCGTCACCGACTGGATTCGCTCGCGTTTTCAGGGCGGCAAGATTCCGGCAGACAAGAAAAATCCAACCGAATATGTGGGTGGCAAAAACAGCAAGCTGCTTTGTCCCCCGAACGCCCTGTGGATGGAACTGGACGAAATTACTATTGCTGAAGCACTCGAACCGGCGGGATACACCTGCTGCCACATCGGAAAGTGGCACTTAGGTGCGGACGACTGGTATCCGGATAAGCAAGGTTTCGATTTTAACATCGGCGGCTGTGACTTCGGACAACCGCCAAGCTATTTCGACCCGTATTTTAGAAAGGGACAGGGTCAAATCCCGACATTAAAGCCACGCCGAGAGGGCGAGTATCTTACCGACCGAGAATCTGACGAGGCAGTTAAATTTATCCGCCGGCACAAGGACAAGCCGTTCTTTCTCTATATGGCCCATTACGCCGTGCACACGCCCATCCAGGCCAAACAGGAGCTGATAGAAAAGTACAAGGATAAGGCTCTGTTCGGCCAGAAGAATCCCACGTATGCGGCGATGGTCGAGAGCGTGGACGATGCAGTCGGCAAAATTATGTCCGCACTTGACGAGCTTGACCTGGCCGAGAGGACGGTCATCATCTTTACCAGCGACAATGGGGGCCTATTGAACGTCACCAGCAATGCTCCGCTGCGAGCGGGCAAGGGTTACCCGTATGAAGGCGGCATCCGCGAGCCAGTGATTATTCGCTGGCCCAAGGTCATAGGACCCTGCACTATCAGCCACGAGCCGGTGACCAGCGTCGACTATTTTCCGACTATTTGCGAGCTGGCAGGCGTGCCGCTGCCGGCGGGCCGCGCTATAGATGGCATATCGCTGGTGGAGCATCTAAAATCCAACGGCACAAAACCGCTTGACCGGGATGCAATTTACTGGCACTTTCCGCACTATCGCGGCGACGTTGTGCCTTACAGTATTGTGCGGGCAGGTGACTGGAAGCTGATTAAGCGGTACGAAGGCAAGACTTTTGAGCTATTCAATCTAAAAGATGACCTGTCAGAGCAACACGAGCTTTCTGCGAACATGCCGCAAAGAGTTAAACAGCTCGATGCGAAACTGATCGAATGGCTCAAGGCCGCGAACGCCAAACTGCCCATGCCGAATCCTGATTATGAGCCGGCTGAACGAGGGAGAAAAAGATGAGTGAAGCAAATTACACGCGTCGCGATTTCCTGAAAACGCTCGGATTATCTGCCTCGGCCTTGGCAGTGCAAGGGTGCAGCGATGCTGCAAGGCAACTGACAGACCAGGCTGCCAAGACAAGTCCCAACATCCTTTGGATTACGTGTGAAGACATCAATCCGTATCTGGGCTGTTATGGCGACAGTTTCGCCATTACACCGAATCTGGACAAATTGGCCGGGCAAGGCGTTCGGTACACAAACGCCTTTGCAACTGCTCCGGTATGCGCTCCGGCCCGGTCCTGTTTAATAACCGGGGTATATGCCACCTCGCTGGGCAGCCAGCACTTGCGCTCGCATGTAGAATTGCCCGAGCAGATCAAGTGTTTCCCGGAGTATCTGCGGGCGGCCGGCTACTACTGCTCAAACAACTACAAGAAAGACTATAACTTCACCGATAAAAATACCTGGGATGAGTCCAGCCAGCAGGCCCATTGGCGAAATCGCAAACCCGGACAGGCCTTTTTCAGCGTGTTCAACTTTACGTCCACGCATCAAGGGCAAATCAACGGCTCGGATGAGGAGTTCTTCGCGAAGTATCGTTCTAAACTGGCGCCCGCGGAGCGCCACGACCCGGCCGACGTCCCGCTGCCTCCTTATTATCCCGACACACCCATGCTCCGTAACATCTGGGCCCGGTACTATGACCTGATTACCTTTATGGACAAGCAAGTCGGAGATTTGCTCGCCCAGCTTGAAGAAGATGAGCTGGCGGAGAATACCATTGTATTCTTTTTCGCCGATCACGGCTTGGGTATCCCTCGTCACAAGCGGACGCTCTACGATTCCGGCCTGCATGTGCCGCTCATCGTCCGCTTCCCATCGCGGTATGCGAACCTCTCGCCGGCCAAGCCAGGCGAAAAGACCGACCGGCTGGTTAGCTTTGTTGATTTTGCTCCCACCGTGCTGAGCCTGGTGGGATTGCCTGTCCCGGATTACATGCAGGGCCGTCCTTTTCTGGGGCTCAAGAAATCGCCGCCGCGACAATATGTATATGGGGCGGTCAGCCGGGTCGATGAGGTTTACGAGCTTTCACGTTCCGTCCGCGATGCGCGCTACAAGTACATTCGCAACTACATGCCGCACCTGCCCTACATCCAGCCCAGCGAATATCCGGACAGGGCAGAGGTTATGCAGGAGCTGCGCCGGGCCGTTGCCGAAGGCAAACTCACGGGGGCGCAGAAATCGTGGTGGCAGCCCACCAAGCCACTGGAGGAGCTTTACGACACTTCGGCTGATCCGCATGAAATTCACAACCTGGCCGGTTCCACCGAGCACCGCCACATCCTGGAGCGTCTGCGAAGGGCGCATCGAAAGTGGATGGCCGAAACGCACGACATTGGCCTGCTGCTGGAGCCGGAAATGCATATCCGGGCGGAAGGTTCCACGCCGTATCAAATCGCTCGACAGCCGGGCAAGTATCCGCAGAAGCGCATACTTGCTGCTGCGGATTTAGTCAGCAGAGGGCCTGACCACTTGGACAAGCTGATTCGGCTATCGCAAGACGAGGATAGTGCCGTCAGATTCTGGGCTATCGTTGGCATCGGTGTTCTCGAGATCCCCGCTTTCGCGGGGACCAGCTTGCCCCCTTCGACAGGCTCAGGGCAGGCTCTGCGGAAGCAGGGGCCACCAGCCGCGGCTGAAGCGCTATCCAAGGCACTGGCCGATAAGGCCCCGACCGTCCGTTTCGCCGCCGCCGGTGCGCTGTGCAAGCTGGACTTGTGCGATCAAGCCTTGCCGGTCTTGGCCCAGGGCCTGGAAGACCAGCGCGAGACCGTCGTGTTGCACGCCGCCCGCGAAATCCAAAGCATCGGTGAAAAGGCCCGTCCCATCGTGGAGCAGATAGAGAAGGCCAGAGCAAGATGTAAGCATCCGGACGGCAGCTACAAAAATGATAATCACGCCATGTTCATCGACTGGGCCTTGAAATACGCTGTAGAGAGTTGTCGCTGATAAAGCGAGTCGCTAAACTTATATTCTGAGCAATCGAGGTGTGCACAAGATAGTCAAAAAATTGAAGTTGGACATATATTATTTGAACAAATCGTCAGCGGGATTTGTTCAAATAATAGAGAACAGTGTCCGCGGACCGGGTTCTGACGGTTTGAAAAGCAAAAACGCTGGCGCATTATTGCTTTTCAAGGTATGCCCAACTTCGATTTTTTGAGAATTGCTCATAGACCTGTTTGGTTCCGGCTCGTCCGGGTTAGGAAGGATCATTATGAATCGACGCGATTTCTTAAGAACTGTGGGATTGGGTGCGGCAGCGATGGTCATGTCCGGAGAACTACCGGCGGCCCAGCCAAACGAGAATAGGCCCAACATCCTATGGATACTTTCTGAGGATATAAGTCCCGACCTGAGCTGCTACGGCACACCGGCGGGGCACACTCCTAATCTGGATGAGCTGGCTCGTCAGGGCATCCGTTACACTAACGCATTTACCACCAGCCCCGTCTGTTCGCCCAGCCGATCCGCTATGATTACCGGCATGTATCAGACCTCGATCGGCGCCCATCATCATCGCAGTCATCGCGAGGATGGCTATACTTTGCCTGAACCGGTCCGCTTGATTACCGATTATTTCCGCCAGGCGGGATACTTCACAGCCAATGTCACCACCGCTGCACCGGGCGTGCAAGGCTCGGGCAAGACGGATTTCAATTTTACGGTCAAGGGTAAGCCGTTCGATGGGACGGATTGGAATCAGCGGAAGCCCCGTCAGCCGTTCTTTGCGCAACTGTCCATAAGCATGACCCATCGAGGAGGACACTGGAAGAACCTGCAGGAGAAAGTAAAGGACCCTGTCGATCCGGCCAAGGTCGAGCTGCCGCCATACTATTCGGACCACCCCGTTGCCCGGCAGGATTGGGCCACCTACCTGAACTCAATCCAGTTGATGGATGAGTATATCGGCAAGATTCTCAAACGCCTGGATGATGAGGGCCTTGAAGACAACACGGTGGTAATTTTTATCGGTGATAACGGGCGCTGCCACGTTCGCGGCAAACAGTGGCTTTACGACGGCGGTATCCATATTCCGCTGATCGTTCGCTGGCCCGGCAGGCTGAAAGCCGGGCAAATTTGTGACCACATGACAAGTGCCATCGACATCTCCGCCACGGTGCTGAAAATCGCCGGCATTGAGCCGCCCGCGCACACGGAAGGGCGCGTCTTTCTCGAGGCTGCCACAGACGGAAGCTGGAGACCCGTGAAAAAACGCGACTACATAATCGCCGCGCGTGACCGCTGCGACGAGACTATTGACCGCATCCGCTGCGTCCGCACTGAGCGGTACAAGTACATCCGCAACTTCATGCCCGAACGGCCGTACACCCAGTTGAACCGCTACAAGGAAAGTTCCTATCCGATGCTCAAGCTTATGAAGGAGCTGCACGCCCAGGGTAAACTCACGCCCGTCCAGGCCCTGTTTATGGCGCCGCGAAAGCCGGATGAAGAACTCTACGATATCCGCAGCGACCCGTACGAGATCCATAATCTTGCCGCCTCGCCCGAACGCCGAGCGACACTTCAAAAAATGCGGGCGATTCTGGAAAAATGGATCGAGGAAACCGGCGATATGGGCCAATTTCCGGAGAAGCTGAGTGCTATCACCGAGCGCGATAGGAAACGAATTCTGGAAGAAGACAAAAGCTGGCCCTAATATATGGACCGCAATCCCTTTTCCTTAATCTGGGTAATCAGTGACTTTAGCTCCGTCAGGAGCAACTGCAATTGCTCGGTACTTTCGAGCATACTTTCGTACAGCCTTCCATCATTGACGAGCTTGCCGGCTGTGCCCTGGCCTTGGTCTATCTTCTCGGCAAGCACCCGCAACTGGGAGATGGTTTTGCTGGCCTGCTCGGTCGTATCGACCATGGCAATAACGAGCTTATCTACATGTGCATCCGCGTTTTTCAGGGTTGCTGTGCCGGCGGCGGAAAATTCCTGGACTTGTTTTAGCGTCTCGGTGGCCTGCTCCGTCGCGGTGGACAAGTTGGCCAGAATGGCTTTGAAGTTCTGCTTGGTGGTCTGATCGCCGAGGATATCGTTGGCGTTCTTTACCAGGCTATTGAAGCTGTCAATTAGCTCTTCGAACTTTTTCTGACTCTCCGCCGGGAAAAACTCGCTGGTCATTCCGGTCGAACCCTGCAGGAGCATACCATCAACCAAGAATTGCGTTTCGGGCCGGTTGGGGTCGCGCGGCTCAAGGGGCAAGGCCGGATCAACGACGAACTCGATATAACTGCTGCCCAAGCCCCGTGTCATCAGTTTGGCACTTATATTGGAGGGAATATCGACATATCTTTTGTCGATGCTGAGGATGACCTTGGTTTGATGGTACACCAGTCCGGTCTGTAAGTGACGGAGCTTCTCCGGAGCCATCACATCCGTTACTCTGCCGATTTGGTAACCACAAAATTGCACGGGCGTGTTTCTCTGCACCCCCTTGGCGGTCGGGAACTGGACGATCACTTCAAAAGAGCGGAGCTCGCTGACCTTTATCGGCAAGTCACCGAACTTGAATATGAGCCATACCAGCGCTGCAAGGCCTCCTATGACGAACACGCCTACGATAAGGTTGCGTCTTCTCTGGATAGTTTCGTAGTCGGTCACCTGTCAGTCCCTTTCAAATCGGTGCGGCCTTGCAGAAACAACTCCCTTATAGCACGCAAAGGATAGCCGCTC
>CAZPJZ010000019.1:8952-14016 GCA_964586995.1 uncultured Pirellulales bacterium
ATCGGTGCGGCCTTGCAGAAACAACTCCCTTATAGCACGCAAAGGATAGCCGCTCTCGTTAAGCGTTTTTATCAGTTTGATGCGAGCGACACTTTTTTCGTCAAACAGACGCCTGCCGGTCGGTGTGACTTCTGTGGGTTCCAGCAAGCCGACCATAAGGTAATATTGCAGAGATTGCCGGGAAATGCCAGCTTTTTTTGCTGCGGTCCCGACCGACATTAATTTGCCCTTGCCCGCCAAGGCATGCCCTCACCTAATTTCCTGGTAATGCTGCAAACTGTCAACAGGCTCGCCTGACCAGATTGGCGTGGAGCGTTTAGTATGTACGCTATCCGCTGTACGCTCTACGCTGCCTTTTGCGGAGCCTGGCCACCAAAGCCAAAAACGAGGTCCTGACCTGTTCAAGAGTGGGTTGTCTAACCGCGTCTTTTGAACGGGTTGCCTCATCTACCTTTTTCGGCCATTTGGACGAAATCATGAGTAAATAATCAAAACCTGCCGGAATCTGCCACTGGCTTTGCCGGAAGGCTTCCCGCAGAAGCCTTTTGACGCGGTTACGCTCGACCGCGCCGCCGAAAGACTTACCCACAGAAACACCCAGCCTGGGATAATCGAGATTGTTTTTTGCCATGTAAAGTAATAGCAGTCCATCGCCGACGCCCGTATTGTGATCCAGCACGGCCTTGAATTGCCGGGCGGTAACAAGCCTTTTCTTTTTCTCGAGAGACAACTGCTTCAAAAGTTCACCTTATAACATCAAGCGCTACCAGCCAGTCGTTCAGTTCCCGTGTGGCAAAGGTATTTCTGACGCCGGATAGCGTGATGGCACCTACATCGCTAACACGATACGCCTGAATAAGATCATCCTCGGTCACATTAAGTCCTGCTTCGCCAGCCTTAACAACTCCGATTTTAACCAGTGGAGGTCCTATCACCTGAACCAGGGCAAGAAAGATCGAACTACTTGTCTGTCCACGAGATCAAGGACAAGCAGCAAGTCCAGATGGTTGGGAAAATGAATGTTAGCCACCAACAGTGCAGTTCGCATAGCCTCTGTGCAAATAGTCTGTCAAACCATTGTTATCTATTTTGGCCTGGCGCCGTACATTCTGTCCGCTTCTCGCTGTTTGGAAAGCACCTCACCACTTAGCTTCCGATGTACCGCGCGTGAGTCCAGAACGCCCATCGATTCGTCGTTTTGGTCTGAGACTACCACCGGAACCTGTTCGATGCTTTGTTCCTGCATCCGTTCAAGGGCTGTAGATAAGGGGACGTCCGGCGTTACTCTTACAGTGGCCGGCTCGGTGATATCCAGTGCCACCAGCCAGTCACCGAGCTCCAAAGTGGCAAAACTGTTGCGGATTCCGTCCAGGGTGATCGCGCCGATAACCTTATTTTGGCTGTCAACTACCGAGTAGTAGAAAAACTCCGTGCTGCTGACCACTTGCAGGACGTCACTGAGGGGCATGGCGGCGGAGATTACAGGTACACCCGTATCCATAACGTCACCAACTTTGTAACTCTTGACAAGGTCTTGTTCGGTAACGTTTAGTCCGAGCTCTCCGGCCTTCAGGGCACCTAACTTGACGCCTATGGGGCCGATCATCTGAAGCAGAAATGCGCCCACAATAACCACCAGAAGCATCACGGAGCTAACGTCACTCTCAAACTTATGGCTGGCCATAATTAACAGCCCTACCGCAATACCGCCCTGAGGATAGAGACAGAAACCGAGGTAATTTCTGACGGTTTTGACGGCTCCGGAATAGGCTCCGCCCAGATACGCCCCCAATGTCTTTCCGAGGATGCTGCCGCCAACGTAGGCGACAACCAGCGCCGCAATCATCCCGCTAATGTGAGAAACATTCACCCTGGCGCCGACAAGGACAAAAAACAAAATGTACATCGGGGCAAAAAACCTATGTAGAAGCTCAAAAGCGGACTCAACCCTTCTGGATTTAACGTTGATCAATGTCACTCCAAATGCCATGCACGCCAGAATGACGTCTACGTGCGCACTCATCGCCGCACCAGTCAGCAACAGCGCTGAACTTATGGTATAGACCAGCACCTTTTCGGAATCGTCTGTACGCTTGAGGATCCAGCTTAGACCAATTCCCGCTGCTACACCCATGACCAGCGCGCCGCCCATCTCAAAAAAAGCCCCCAGCAGCGCCTTGGAAAACCCGACTTCCTGATGGCCCGTTGCTACTGCCGCAATGCTAACGCTTAGAGCATACAGTACCAGTGCAAGAGCATCGTCAAGGGTGACGATCGCGGTCAGCATGGAAGTCAGCGGACCTCTGGCCTTATATTCCCATAGCACCGCTATTGTCGAGGCCGGGTCGGTCGCTGAACAGATGGCACCCAGCACCACTGCCACCGCCAGCGCGGTCTGCCAGTTCGAGAAATACCACATGACCAGAAAACTAAGCACCCCCACCAGGACAAAAGCCGTCGTCCCTTCGAACAGCAAAATGATGGGCACCTGCTTGCCGAACTTTATGAATATATCCCGCTTAAGCTCACCGCCAACAAGAAAGCCAATGATCCCAAGCGCAAAGACGTTAAAGGGCTCCATCATTCGGACCGATTCCTGAGGAATGACCTTCAATACGGGACCTAACACCATGCCTATGGCGACATAACCGACTATTTGTGGAATTCGCAGCTTCCGAATCACCTTCGCTGCTGCCATGCCACAAAGGATCGCAACACCCATCAAGAGGATGAAATTTGTCCCTATACCTTCTGCCAAAAATGTTCCCAATAGGTCACTCATCTATAGCGCTTGACGGGCGTCATTTTGCATTGCTTGTGACGCCGGGCCAGTCATCGGTGCGAAATGGCGAAGCGGGCAGACCTTCCTTATTGTAGAGGTTGCAGGCAGGATTGTCCGCCCAGGCGTAGCGCACGGCAACAGGCTCAGCCACCTTATCGCTGCTGACCACCACGGCATTGCCGTCGGTCTTTGCGTCGGCCCAGACAAATTTGCGGTCCGCACCGGCAATCGCAAAACCCTTCAACGGCTCACCTCCGTTGGCAATCAATCCGCCGCCAATGTGGTTAAAATGCAGGATGATCTTGTTAGCCTCGGTCCGCATCAATTTATAAATGGGCCCGGAGTACGTGATGTTGCGCCCGTAGGTTCTGGCCAAAGCCCATAATGCCAGTCGCTTGCCCACGTCTTGCTTATTCTTCGGATGGATGTCGTTGGCGTCTCCGATATCGATGATTACCGCCATTCCCGTATTGGGTAAGGCCAACGTCAAAAGCTGAGCTTCGCGCAGTTCGGCCCAGGCGCTGTCACCCGGCTCCGGTTTCGCGGCCATGAAATTGGCCAGTTGTACGAAGAGGAACGGAAAGTCTCCTCGGCCCCAATCATGGCGCCAGTTCGTGATCATGGCCGGGAAGAGCTTGCGATACTGATAGGCCCGCCCGGCGTTGGATTCACCCTGGTACCATATCGCCCCGGCAACGCCATAAGGAATCAGCGGGGCGATCATCGCATTGTATAAACCGGCGGGCGCGTGCGGATGGCCCGGCCCAAAGGGTGCCCCGGGTCGCGGCGGCGGGTTCTTTCCTTCGGCCTTGGCCTCTTGAGCGGCCTTTTCCCACTCAGCTACTTTCTGCTCATATTCTTGCCTTGCCTGCGGGTACTTCGCCACCGCATCATCATATCGCTGTAGGATGGGTGCAGCGTCCGGTTCTGCCTCGAGCACCTCGCGGCTGGTCCACGCCTCGGCCGGCGTGCCGCCCCAGGAGGTGTGAATTAAGCCGATCGGAACGTTCAACTCGTTGTGCAGCTCCCGGCCAAAGAAATACGCCACGGCTGAGAAATCGGCAATAGTCTCCGGACTGCACGCCTGCCAACTGCCGACACAGTCGCTCTGCGGCTGGTCGGCCACCTTGCGCTGAACGCTGAACAGTCTGATGTTGGGAAGGTTCGCCGCGGCGATTTCCTGCTCGGCATTGGCGGATTGTTTGACCGACCACTGCATATTTGATTGGCCGGAACAGACCCAGACCTCACCGACCAGAATGTTCTTGATGGCAACCGTGTTCTTGCCGCGAAGCGTCATCTCGTGCGGGCCGCCTGCCTTTGGAGGAGTCATCTCAAACCGCCATTTGCCGTCTCGGTCGGCGGTAACCGTCCAGCCCATGCTCAGCCAGCCGGCACTGACCGTAATCTCTTCGCCGGGTGCCGCCCAGCCCCAGATAGGCACTTTTTCACCACGCTGCAGCACCATATTGTCAGCAATTACGGCCGGCAGTCTAACATCCGCCAAGGCTGCGCTTGCACAGACCAGCGGCGGAAGTAAGCCGGCAAGTAAAACGATTGACCCTGCCAAACTGACTCTCCTATGCCTCATCTTTCGACTCCTTAATACACCATGCAACTTGGAAAGCACGGGACCTCTTCCGTGCGGAACAGGCAAGTCTTCCACCCATCATAACGTGCACCTTTTCGTCCAAGCATCAAAAACAGTAAAGGCAAGAGCATACACAATAAAACAAGAAATCGTATAAATCAAGGGCCAGCTTTGCAAGCGCCTAATAGCAGACCTGCCCAAAAGGATCAAAGGGTATTTGCACTGTTGGCCTTATGTGCTAAAGTAGGCAGCAGCGAAGTTCCACTGGATGTGTTTCGGACGAGAATGTGCTATATGCGTAGTAACGGATGAATTTGTTCAGAGGAGTGGCAAAGAAATGGTAAAGTTATCATGCGTGGTCATTGTCACGTTCGGCATCTTGCCGGCCCGGGCTATCGAGCCTTTCCGAGTGGTGCTCACCGACGTCGAAAGGCACATCTATGTGGAAACGTCGCATCTTACAAGCCACGATATCACGCCTGATTGTCCCGTGTCCTGGTCGGTACATAAATACGTGCTTCATGGAGGAAGGCAGCAGGGCGTCGAGGTCATTGACGTTAATAACGGCAAGCTCCGCTTTCAGGTGGTTTTGACCCGCGGGATGTCAATTCGAGAGGTTCGCATGGGTGATCTGCGTCTGGGCTGGGATTCGCCTGTTAAGGGTTTGGTGCATCCGAAGCACATCAACCTG
>CAZPJZ010000020.1:0-13908 GCA_964586995.1 uncultured Pirellulales bacterium
GGTGCGACGGTAGCCATGGATAGTGCGGCTGCGGATTATAAGCCGGCAGCGGTCTGGCACCTTCAGGTTAAGACGGTCGGCCGGACGGCCACGATAGAAATTGTCACCGATGAGCCGACCAAGGCAAAGATTCGATGCGGTCCCGCCCGCGGCGGACCATACAGTCTAACGGCAGAGGACATTGCAGTAAGCATCTATCATAACATCAAGCTGGTGCTACCGTCTCTGGCGACCGACTACTTTTTTGTCATAGACCTGGTCGATATAGCGGGCAACAAATCAACAGCCGACAATGAGGGACTCTGTTATTCGCTCACCACGCCCGAGGAATTTGCCGGATTCTGTGTGCCGAGTGTCTATCCCACTATTCAGGCGGCAATAGATGACGCCTTCGACGGCGATACGGTCTGGGTGGCAGACGGCAAATACAGCGGGCAAGGAAACTATGGTATTGACTTCAAAGGCAAAGCCATCACGGTGCGAAGCGAAAACGGTCCCGACAAGTGCGTCATAGATTGTCAGCAGAAGGATCGGGCGTTCCATTTTCACAGCGGCGAGAAAGAAAACTCCGTGTTGGATGGTTTTACTATCACCAACGGCAACCCCGGCAAATATGGCGGCGGGATCAGGTGCACCGCCAGCAGCCCGACGATTAAGAACTGTATTCTCGTTGGAAACGTAGCCAGCGACTATGGCGGCGGCATGTACAACTGCTATAAGAGCAATCCGACCGTTATCAACTGCATATTCCGCAGGAATTCATCCGAATCTACCTGCGTCCTCGGCAACGGCGGGGGCATCTGCAATGTGGTCGGCAGCAGCCCTATTCTGATCAACTGCCGGTTTATCGACAATGTCGCCAGCTACAGCGGCGGCGCAATGCACAATGCCGAAAACAGCAATCCTACTATGACAGGGTGCATCTTCGAGGATAACTCAGCCAACTGGTCGGGCGGTGCCATGTACAACGTTAGAGACAGCAGCCCGGTCATAAGCCAATGCACTTTCCTCTGGAACTGGGCAAGGGACGGCGGTGGTGCGATCTGTAACTACTACAGCAGCAATCCGAAAGTCACGAACTGCATTTTCAGCAGAAATTCCACGCAAGGCAACGGCGGAGCTGTGAAATGCTACGACAGCAGTCCAACACTAACTAACTGCACCTTGTGGCAAAACTCCGCCGAACTGCTCGCTGGTGGTATCTGGAATGGGCCAGTCAGCCGCGTGACGTTGGCTAACTGCATCCTCTGGGCCAACAGCGACAACAAAGGAACGGGTGAATCCGCCCAGGTTGGAAATGCAGATGGCAGCAAAATCTCGAGCATCAACTACTGCTGCATCCAGGGCTGGACGGGAGACTTGGGCGGGATCGGCAATACTTGCACCGATCCCCGTTTCATCAATGCAGACAAGGGTGACTTTCACTTGAAAAGCGCAGGCTGGAGGTGGGACAGCGAACGTCAACGCTGGGATTATGACGACCTGACCAGTCCGTGTATTGACGCCGGTAATCCGGGCTGCCCGCTACGAGATGAGCCGTTGGCCGTGCCCGAGGACCCAAACAATATCTGGGGAATCAACCTGCGGATCAATATGGGAGCCTACGGCGGCACAGCAGAGGCGAGTATGCCCCCTCGCGACGGGACAGTGCTGGCAGACATAACGAATGACGGCCTGGTTACCGCCAAGGACTTCTCAGTATTAACCTCATTGTGGATGGCAACGGGCAGCGAACAGCCGGCTGACCTGAATCGCGACCGCGTGGTTAATACAGCGGACCTTGTTCTTTTGGCAAAGGATTGGGTGAAGTATCGCTCTGGTGCCTCACCCATAATCAGTATTATCAGCCCCCCTGATGGCGCGTTGTTGCAGAAACGCGCAGACGACTCGATTGAAATCGAGGCCGATGCCTGGGACTTTGACGGGGTGGTAAGAAAGGTTGAATTCTTCGCCAATTCCGCCAAGATCGGGCAGGATGATGACGGCTCCGATGGCTGGAAAATCTCCTGGCAGGGCTTCTTCATGGGCAGCCACGAGCTGACCGCCAGAGCAACCGATAACAGTGGAGTGATGACAATCTCATCGCCGGTAAGAATCACCGTGATACCGCCGCGATGAGATTCTTAAATCACAAGTCCAGGCCAGACTGCTCATTAGCAATCAAGAAGATGAAGCTTTTCGGTGCAGGCAAATGAGAAAAAAGCTCAAAGCAGTAATTTTTGACTGTGACGGTGTGTTGGCGGACACCGAACGTGACGGACACCGCGTCGCCTTCAACTTGGCATTTGCCCAAAAGGGCTACGACATCGAGTGGGATGTCCAGCTTTATAAAGAGCTGCTCAAGATCGCGGGCGGCAAAGAGCGAATGAGGCATTATTTCGACCAGACAGGCTGGCCTGAACATGCATCTGACAAAGAGAGTCTGATTAAGGAACTGCACAAATTAAAAACCGATTTGTATATGCAAATTGTGGAATCGGGCGGGCTGCCGAGTCGGCCAGGTGTGGCTCGACTAATCGATGAAGCAATAGCAGATGACCTGAAACTCGCTGTCTGCTCGACCTCGAACGAGCGTGCTGTCAATTTGGCGGTCGAAAAATTGTTAGGGCCGGAGCGTAAGGCCAAATTCAATCCGATTCTGGCAGGGGACGTGGTATCGAAGAAAAAGCCTGACCCGGAAATATATAATCTGGCGCTGCAGCGCTTGGGGCTGAAAGCTGCCGAGTGTGTGGTGATCGAGGATAGTCGCAACGGACTGCTGGCGGCAAAAGCAGCGGGTGCATTTTGCGTCATCACCGCGAACGGCTACACGGAAGATGAAGACTTTGCAGAAGCGGATCTTGTGGTCTCTGAGCTTGGTGACCCGCCAAATGTTCAAGTGAATTTGCAGATCATCAGGAATATCGTGGAGGGACTCCGCCGTAAGCGGCGCACAAGTTCTCGGCGGCGGACGAGGCAGCCCCGGCAATGAAAAATGTTCTGGCGTTTGGTGAAGCGCTCTGTTAAGTGGTACAAGCAAGATGTTGATGCCGGCGGGGCTTCGCGTGGGGGCAGAGTCGGCTACGAGGGAATTATCGCGCTACCTGGTAATTTCGATCTGGGGCACGCAATAAAAGCTGAGGTTGTGATCGAGTGGTAAGGTCAAGCAGGTCAACTACATTGGTCATTACGAGGGCGCCATGAAGGAAACCAAGAGCCTGCCGAAGGATAAGATTATCCGCCGCGGACCTTATCCTGAGCTTACCGTGACTGCGGTACTCTTGGGCTACGGTCTGGGTATCATAATCACCATTAGTATGGGCTATGCCTGCCTGATTCTCGGCTTCTCGCACGAATCGTCGGAGCTGGCCGCTATTCTGGGCTTTGGAATCTTGCGCGGGATATTGCGCCGAAGCAGCATCGTTGAGAACAATATCAACCAGACCATCGCCAGCGCGGTAAACGGTGCGTCGGCAGGACTGATGTTTTCGGTGCCGGCCTTGTTCATACTGAAGCAGACGGGCTTCAGTCCTATGCTGATGGTGTTCTCTTGCATAGCCGGCGGGATTCTGGGCATCGCCTTTATCATTCCGCTGCGAAAGCAGATGATCGATTTTGAGCGGCTGACCTTCCCAGGCGGTGTGGCAGTCGCAACCATTCTGAAGTCGCCGCACGCCGGCGTCCGCAAGGCCAAGCTCTTGCTTGCGGGCATCGCGGCAAGCGCCGCGCTGGCGGTCATAACACAATATATGAGCCAGGTCAGACACTTCGAACAGTTCAAGTATTGGGACATAGGTCAGCTTATAGGGCTACCTGATTACATGAACGGAATCTGGTATGTCTCTTTGTTGACGGTAGGCGTGGGCTTTCTGTGTGGTAGAGGCGGGATATACTTTATCGTTGGGGGGTTCGTGTGCTATTGGGTCTTGGGGCCTGTCCTTAAAGTCATGAACCTGCTGCCCACTCCTGAAGCGGTCCAGAGTGTCCCCGAGTATATGCGGCTCAATCTGTTCAGGCCGGTCGGCATCGGTATGCTAATCGGGGGCGCTTTGACCGGCATTAGCCTGGCGCTGCCCCTTATCGTCAGCGCCATTCGCAGCATGCACACCGCAGCTAAGACCAGGACGGCCGTGTCCGAAGACGAGATGCCGATTCGTCTGCTCTATATCGCAGTCGCGGGGGCAACGGTACTGCTGTTCGCGGTTGCGATTTTGTCCGTGAAAGAGATGGGCCTTTTGCGAGGCGCCTTGATGGCTGTATTGGGCACCATCTGGATATGGGTCGCGGGCGTGATTCTTTCTGAGTGTATCGGCCGGACGAATTGGTCTCCGATGAGCGGCATGACACTAATTGCCGTGACGATCTTGATTGTTATTGCCGGCGGCCTCGGCGATGCCGCAGCTATCGTCTCCTCGGTTATGGTTGGGGCTGCGACGTGCGTGGCAATGGCTCAGGCTACCGACCTGATGCTGGACCTCAAAACCGGCTATCTGGTAGGGGCCACCCCAAAAAAGCAACAGATGGGCCAGTTCATCGCTACCTGGCTGGGTCCTATTGTGATCCTGAGCCTGATCTTTGTGCTGGATAGGGCATACGGGCTGGGTAGTAAGCAACTGCCCGCGCCCCAGGCCACCGCTCTGGCGGAAACCATGCGCGCGATACTGGGCGGCGATGTGCCGGTGGACAAATACGCCGCCGGGGCGGGTCTGGGTGCGCTGCTAAGCGCCAGCGGCGTCGGCGGACTCGGCATATTAGTGGGCCTGGGCTTTTATCTGCCGTTCCATATTGTCCTGACTTACAGCATTGGAACCGTGTTGCGCCTGGTCGTGGACAAACTCAAAGGTCGGCGGTTCAGCGAAGAGGTCGGAATCCCCGTCGCCGCAGGTTTGATTGTGGGCGAAGCTCTGGTCGGCGTGGGCTTTGCCATGTACTTCGTTATCAAGGGTGCCTTGGTGGCAGAAATTCAGATGTAGCCACGAAGACACAAAGTCACAAAGAACGCTAACGTCAAAAAACGAAAAGGTCTTGGTGTCTTAGTGCCTTGGTGGCAGGAAAGTGTCTTGGTACCTTGGTAGCAGAAATTCAACGGTGGAGATTGTCCTATGAGCAAGCTCGGATATGCGATGATAGCTTTAGGCTTTTTGGCCGGCGCTCTGGCGGCGGTAGTAGATGAAGACGCAGTCCGGTGGGAGTACTTTGCCGGTGCACTTTTTGTGGGAGCCGCTGGCGTTGTCGTGGCCTGGCTCGGCCGGCACCAGCAGGCCCGCGAAGGGGGAAAGCTCGCTGCCAATATGCAAGCCATCGAAGACTGCCTGAGCCGAATCGTTGATAGTACCAAGAAACTCAATGCCCAAAAGCAATCTATCAATACTTATGACGTGCGTCATCGGATTGACCAGCTTTTCACGGATGACCTGACAATGTTTGTCGAGGCCCGCCAGAGCATCGCGCATGTGCACGGCTTACAGGCATACGCCGACGTAATGAGTTCTTTTGCCGCCGGCGAGCGATATCTGAACCGCGTCTGGTCTGCCTCAGCGGATGGTTACATCGACGAGGTAAACACCTATCTGCAAAAGGCCCAAGAGCAGTTTGCCCGCAGCCTCAGCCGGATAGAGCAATTAAAGGCCCACATTAGCTGAATATGCCCCCGCTGCTCGACCAAATCGAGGGCGCGGCGGTCGGACAGATACGGGGCTTCCAGTGTAGCCACGAAGACACAAAGTCACAAAGGAGCTCTAAGATTAAAAAATCAAAAGCGTCTTCGTGCCTTGGTGGCAGAGATTCCAGCTACGGCTGGTCGCTATCGGTGGAGATGTAGCCGCGTTGGCCTTCACTGACGCTCGCGGTAAGCTTGCCTGCCTTGTGCGAAGTCGAAGGCTCGAACCCATAAGCCGGCTCGGGTGAATCAGCCTCGGCGGCCTCTTGCTTTGCCTCTGCCTCCATCCGCTCACGCAGCCGTTCGTACTCCTCCAGCGTCATCATCACTTCTCGTGCCTGGCTGCCTTTGTACTCACCCAGTATTCCGGAGGCCGCCATCATCTCAATTATCCGCGAAGCACGGGCATAGCCGACGTTCAGCCGACGCTGTAGCAGAGAGACGCTGCCTCGCTGGGTCTCCAGCACGATGCGAACGGCATCGTCAAAAAGTTCGTCTTTGGTCATCTCGGAGGTATCAATCTTTTTAAGACCGGTAAGCTCGGGATGAAACTGCGGCTCGCCGAATTGCTTAAGGTGCTTGACGATCCGCTTAATCTCGGCCTCATCGACAAAAGTGCCCTGGGCGCGAATCAGGTCGCTGGTACCCGGTTTCAGGAACAGCATATCGCCCTCGCCGAGCAGGGTTTCTGCGCCGTTCTGGTCGAGGACAATTCGGCTGTCGAGTCTGGCCGCCACACGAAAGCCTATCCGGGTGGGCATATTGGATTTGATAAGGCCGGTAACGACTGTCGCCTGCGGACGCTGAGTCGCAATCACCAGGTGGATGCCAACCGCCCGGCTTTTCTGCGCCAGACGTACAATGTAGGCCTCTATCTCCTTCGGCGCGGTCATCATCAAGTCCGCAAGCTCATCAATTACGATCACAATGTACGGCACGTGTTTGGGAATTTGCGCCTCTTCGTCAGGGCTGCTCGGATCGAACCGCTCGATTATTTCCTTATCGCCAAGGTTGTTGTACTCGGCGACATTCTTGACTCTGGCCTCTGCCAGCAGGGCATAACGCTCGTCCATCTTCACCGTCGCCCACTCTAATATCTGCACCGCCATCTGCGTCTCGGTAACAATCGGGCACATCAGATGCGGAATTGTATTGAACGCCGTCATCTCGACCATCTTCGGATCGATCAAGATCATCTTCACTTCGTCCGGGCGTTTTGTAAGAAGTATGCCTGCAATTATGCTATTGATGCAGATGCTCTTGCCTGAGCCGGTCGTGCCCGCGATAAGCAGATGCGGCATGCTCGTCAGGTCGGAGACCAATGCTTCTCCGGACGAATCCTTGCCCAGGAAAAGGGGTATTTCCATCCTCTGCGGTCGTGTCCCGGCCAGTTCCATCATACTTTTCATTCGGACTTTTTCTTTCTCGCTGTTGGGCACCTCAATACCTATGGTATGTTTGCCGGGTAGCGGCGCCACGACGCGCACCGCACCGACGCCCAGCGCGCGAGCCATATCGTTGGAAAGCGTGCTTATCTGGCTGACCTTGACGCCAGCGGCAAGCTCAAGTTCGAACATCGTTACCACGGGCCCGGTGTCAGCGGCGACCACTCTGGCGTTGATGTTGAATTCGCTCAGCAGATTCTCCAGCGCGGACGCCTTGGCCTTCACCACCTTCTCCTGTACCGCCGCAAAACTGATTTCGGGCTGGGCCAGCAGCTCCAGAGGCGGCAGCACATAATCATTATAGGCTGGCTGCACACTCACGGGCTTTGCCGGGCGAGGCAACGGCGGCTGTGCAGGTCGAACCTCCAGGCGTCTTGCAGTCTCAGCTTCAGGCCGCTTGATGATCATGCTATCAGCGGACCGCCTTGTTTGATCACCGCGCGTTTGGTCGCTCGTGGCCAGTGACTTCTGTTTGGCACTTAGCTTTTGCCATATCTGGCTGAATGCCTCGGACCGCTGCCTGGCTACTGCCCAGGCCGGTACGAAAATCCGAGCTATACACATGCCCGCGGCGCCAAAGCAGCGAAAAACCCCCAGGACCAGGCTGTCCGCCAACAGCATAAGCCCCACCACCCAGGTGGCTGATATCAGTATGAGGCTGCCCACCGAAGCAAAATAGCTGCGCAGAAACGTCCCCGCGCCGACGCCGAGCACTCCGCCGGAACCCACCGGAAAAAGGTAGAAACGATGAGGCCAGAGCCAGTAGAAAGTTACCGAAGCAGCCGCCGTCAACAGTCCCAGCCCAGTCACACGCAAGGCAGGCTGACCTATGGGCAGATTTGCCAAACGGGCGACCAGAAAACATATCGCACAGCCCAGTATGACAAATGTTCCCGGCCCAATGTAGTATAACAAATAGTACGCACAAAAGGCCCCTATCGAGCCGCACCAATTGGCCGCAGGATCATTGTGCGGATACACAGACTTGCTCGGCCAATCCCCGATGTCGAAGCTAATGCAACTGGCCAAAAGCAACAACATCGCACCAATGCCAAGACATTCGATAGCTTTTCTTCTCGATTCTTTGTTCTTCACGCCACCTTTGCTCATCTAAGCCCTATAATAAATGGCTCTCAAGCCGATTATAAGCCCTGCTCAGCGCATAACCTCATATTATATCGGCACAGCTCCAAGCTTCTCTGCACAATTGGTGATTTAGTTAGGCCCAAAGGTGCGGGTCACGGTTTAGCGTTTCATATTCGGTGTGTGCTTTACGAGTTTGACCTGGTTTACGGCCAGCTCCAGATCGCCGCCGGAGACGCTAATCCGAAAATCGGCACCGTTGCAGCGGTTCATAAACCGACATTGCGGCAGAGTAAACTTCGCGGTCTTCCTGCGGCCGGTCCCATCAATCGAGACGCCACCAACCGGCCGAAACGCACCTTCATGCAAACCAGCTTGTGCATCCGTATTGTCATATTCTATCCGAAAGCCGCTGCATCCCGCATCGCGATATGTCACGTACACCGAGACCGTCCGGTCGAAGAGGCCGTAAGCGTATGCGTCATCGACGTTGAAGTAAAGGTATCGGTTTTGGGCCGAGTGGGGATTGACGGCAGAAACAACCGCCTGCACATCTGCGAACTTGCTTATCTTCCATACGCCGTCCCCGCCACTGGGGCAAAGCTGCAAGCCTTGCGGTTTATCCGGCTGCCAACTGACAGAATTGGCATCCAAATAAGTTCCCTGAATCCGTAGCCAGGTTTTCGCCCGCCACATATCGGCAAAGAGCCGGGTCAGAACAATATAGCTTCGCCCGTACTCGCGCGAGTGCGCAATATCCGTGCCTTCGTGCCACTCGTTCCAGGTTTCAACATGCACCATCCAGGGCCTGATTTTGGGATCGAGCTGCAGAAGTTTCAACCACCGGTCAATGTATGTTTTGCCATCATGTCGTTCGACTATCAAAGGTGATCTTCCCGGTACAGCGCTATGGTCATAGCCCGGCCCCAGAGCAGCGACCTGTCTATCGATGACCGGCCCATTTACGGCGGCACCCCACGAGTAGACAGCGTCGGCTTGGCCCAGCCACGGAGGTTGCTTCACCAGAAAAAGTCCACAGCCAAAGTCTTTTTTGAAGCGGTCCCTGACGTAATCAAGCTGTCTTGGGTCCTGTTTCTTGGCAAAAGCCACCGCGTACAGAAAGACGATCGGCTTACCATCCACGCGCGCCCACTTCGACGGCGGAATCAGGCTGAAAAAGTCCCGCACCGGCGTATAGAACCACTCCCTTCCAAAATCTGTGGTCAAATCAACGTGGTAACTGCTTCCATCCTTATTGAAGTTGTTCCATTTGAGTATTGACGTATCGTAAAACAGGGCGATGCTCGGCGGCTTCAGACCCTCTTCTTCGAGAGCGTCGTGTGCCTTCACCAAAGGCGGCAAGCCTGCAAAACTCCAGCCGTCATATTTGCCAGGCACGCCCCAAAATACCGGCATCAAGAAATCTATGCCCGCCTCGATCATGTCCCTCAACTGAGTTCTATGCCACGAAACCCGCTTGAAGCTGATGTCGTTCATGTCCGCCGGATGAGTCGTTAGCGCGTCTGTTCCGTCACCGTCAAGAATGTGACTCTTGGTTTCGATATCGTACCAATAGAAATACGTAGTGCCGACAATAGGCTGACCCTGCTTGAACGAATCGGCGTCCTTGTGATCGGCAGACAACAACGGGTAGAACTTGCCAGGCGGTTTTTCCGGCAGCTCCTCAGCCACCAGAAGCGTAGACCAGCACACGCTCAAAAGTAGTGCCGCCGGCCAACCACATCTGTATATCGTATTCATACCTGACCTCATCGATTAGTTGCGGACCTCTTTAAGTTGTCCGGCGAGGAAATGAAAAATATCATGAAGCAAGGCTTCGGCGTAAGGACTCTCCAACAGGCCGAACCAGGCATATATAATCCTGCCGCCGATCTTTGGCTCAGCGTAGGCAACAGCGTCGCCCAGATAGGTTCCGTCACCGCCTCGCAATTGCAGAAGAGAAATGTGCCTGTTATGGTCAGCCGCAAAAAGTCCCCTCCAGCGCAAATCACCCGACGTGGGAAACGGAAATTGCGCCGATAGATGCGGCAAGCGATGTTGCGGCTGAACAAAATGAAGGGTCGTGTCCCTCGGCGGATTCTCCCATCCCATGCGCAAGGTCAGGCCGAACTCCTTGCTTCGGTTCACCGCCTGGCCGTTCTGGTCGTAATAGAAGGGCCAAGGTAGCGCAGGCAAACAGACCAGACAGCCGCCCGCTTTCAGATAGCCAACAAGTGCCTCATCCACGTCACCTGCATCCCGCACGGTCCGGCGATAATGTTCTCCCGCACAGTACAAGAGAATTGGATATTTTTGAGGCGTCAAATCGCCGTTTACTACATTTTCCCATTTCAAAGGCTCAACGCCCACGCCCAGGTCAAGCAGCCACCAGAAGGCCATTGACTCGGCGTTAGGCAAGACGCCGAGCCGCAGCTCTTTTAGCTTTTCACGGAGTCGAGCCTTTGCCTCATCGGAGAACTTGCCCGAAGCCGTGGGACTGTGGGCCTTGCGTTCTTTGCCCTTGAAACGTTTGGCAAAATCCGAAGTCAGCTCAATGTACTTCTCTTTGTATTCCAACGAAGGCTCGATCTCGCTGCCCTCGTGCCATTCGTTGAAGCTGGTAACCAGCACCCAATGCGGCTCAGCTTTGATCGCCTCCTCCCACTGCACGCGATAAAGCTCGCCGTCATAGCGCTTCACCGCCAGGCCGGGCTTGCGAATTTTCGTGTCGTCGTAACCAGGTATGACTGTTATGGCACTGATTTTGCCGGCTTTATCTGCCAGTTGCACCCAGGATGGATATGTTTTGCCCGCCCAGGCGCGCGCATCGTCCACGGATAAGCCGCGAAGCGACCCGGCTGTATTATATGTGTGCAGTCCATCGAAAATTTGGGCCGCACCGTAGCTGAACTGATCTCCAATTGCTGCGAAACCACCTTGGTACTTCTGATTGATTAGCTTGACGGCCTCAAGCCAGGCGGTCAGGCCAAGCTCGTTCAAGGCCCGTCCGTAGATGAATACCACCGGCTTGCCATTGACTTTCAGGTGAGCAGGATGCTCACCATATTTGTTCAAGACTTTGACTATATCTTCGGCGGCGGTTTCGGCTGTCCGCGGCCTCGGCACCGTCTCGTAATAAATACACGCACTCAATCCATGACGTTGACAACCGTCGAGAATCTTGGCCATTGCGCGGTCCGTGTAGTCGTTGTGTCCCCACCAACTGACAATGAAGCCGTCGATGCCTGCGGCCTTGGCCCAGCGGCAGTGCTGGTCAATCACCTTTGGATCGTGAGAGTCATACGCGCCCAGCACCGGGTAGTTAGTACTCGCCTCAATATCCTTCTTTGCAGCGTCGATTCGGCCCCAGTGCACGGTTCTGCCGGCACCGCCCGGACCATCGGGGACACCGTACCAGGGATAATAAAACGTCAGAACCATTCGCGGCACGGTCGAGCCGCCCTGCAAAGGCTGCTGTACGGCGGCTTCAGAAGAGGGTACGATGCCCTGCCGCCATGCCAGCCCGAAAGCGACCGCCAGCACCAACCATAGAATTTGCCTGTCTATCCGGATTGTAATCATGATGCACCTCCAAATCAGGGAAGCTCACCTGTAACACGCGTCAGCTCATCCGACCGCGCAATTTCCGTGCCATCGGCAAAGACGGCAAGGCCCTTGCCCTTGCGGTATTTCTGCCCGTTTCGGTCCCACAAGATAGTCAGTGTCCGCCCATGATATGGCACATTGTCAAGACAGAACCAGTCCCACGCATCCACTGGGAGCAAAGGATCAACCAGAACCATACTATCGTCCCGGGGCACAAGTCCCACCAACCCACCGATCACCAGATCACAGAAAGTTGAGTGATTATAATAGCGGCTCCGGTCCGAATCCGGCGTCAACCAGTCGCCGTTTTTCTCATCCAGATACTCCCCGATATACGGCCTGCCCCGTGAGAGAGTCTTATCCTTCAGCCCTGCAGCGGCATTATAGTTTCTCTCACGGGGCGAGCCCTTGTACTGGTGAGAGCGGGCGTATGCCGTAAGAGCGTCAAAGTAATCCGCCTTGCTTACGTATTTCTGCTGGTAGTTGCGAAGGACATTCGCCAGGCCCACGAGCGTCTGGCTGGTCGCGTAGGGCCAAACTGCGCCGTCCCACTCGCACGTGCCCACACCATGACTTCTAAACAGAGGATGTCTGCGTTCAGCGGTCGTTATGCCCATCGGTGCGTTAAAACCGTTCGGGTCAGTAAGCTGTTCCCAGGCCCGTTCATACCCTGCGTCCGGCAGATCGAAGTACCACGGGATAAACCCGATTTCCTCCCGCACGTCTGCCAGCGCACCATCGGGACGCCGCACCTTGAAGAAATTCGCCTGCTCGTCCCACATCAGCTCCTGAATGAGCGACTTGAGCCTGGCTGCCTTCTCAGCATATTCTCTGGCGATGGCTTCGCTGCCGGCCATTTCCGCCAGCTTTGATATCGCCACCGCGCTGGCATACATGTAGCTATTCAGAGGAGGCCTGGCGTTCTTGGCCTTTCGCGAACCGCTGATCGACTCCTCCATCCCATCACGGACATCGTATTGCCAGAATAGGCCATTCTCTAAGCCCTGTTCCTTCGTCCAGGCTTGGTAATCGTGTATGCAAGCGTCCAGCAGGCTCACAATAAACGCCTTGTCCTGGTTCACCAGATACCTGCGGTACAGTGCCCATGTCCCCCAGTTGCTGTACTTATGAAAGTGAGGCTGTAGACCACCCTCGTGTCCCACGTACCAGAACCGGGCGTAATCGTCAATATACCGATTGTCACGCAGCCACGTGCCCTCGTAGATATGATGGCCCAGCGCACAGCTTATCGTATTGTATTTCCCGCTGTGACCGACCTTGTCGAGAAACTCCGTGAAAACAAAACCGTCCGGCGTTTTTTTCAGATGCTTGCGAAACGTCCACCATCGAAAATAATAAATCTGCTCGAAGGCTTTTTCGGGACACTCAAAGAACGGAATATTCTCTTTCATCCACACCCAGGATTGCTGATTCGGAATGTAATTAACGATGCTTTCCGGCTCCATCGTATTGAAAAAATCAACGTGATGCTTAAAGGCGTTTGCATCGAGGACGAACATCGAATCCTTTTGCATTTGCCTGGCGGCTGCGCCGGTCACTCCAACTACGACCGTGCCTATCGTCCAAACCAATAATGTACCGACCACAAGGACCTCTCGGCAATCATCGGCAGTTTTCGGCCTCATTCTATCTATTTGCATAATCGACTTAGGACAGCTTCACTGCCTTACTTGCCTTCGATAGAGATTATGATTCTGCGATAACCGTACAGGCAAGGCTGACCATTGTCTTTGACTTCCAGTATGATATGAAGCGACTTTGACTCCTTAACCTGCGGAGCAACAAAAAAAGCCTGCGGAGATCCACTATCCTCAATCTCGACATTGCCCTTGAAGGTTCCCGCCTCGTTATAGACGAACCAACGATAGGAGACGTTGTCTCCATCCGGGTCATGCGTCCCGACGGCACTGAGATTCACCCGCTGCCCAGATGTCGCTCGCATCTTTGCCACCCTCTTGCTTGTATCGCCTTGGAAAACTGCAACGGGATTGTGGTTGGCCTTTTCTCCGCTTGGGGATGCCTTACGGCAAAACGTATCAGCCACACACCAGTCCATCCGGGCGGCAAAATCATGCTGATAGGCCTCGCGCCAACGCCATATAGTTGCCTGGTCAG
>CAZPJZ010000021.1:0-13801 GCA_964586995.1 uncultured Pirellulales bacterium
TCGCATCGCTCCAAGTCGCCAAACGACCCATTCGAGGCGGAAATTGGCACGGCGATGAACGCCCTGGGGGTCAAGTGTGGCGGCGGGGCCAATACCGAAAGATTGCAGAAATACGGCAGGGTCATGGAAATCATGGCACTGGCGAAATCTTCACAGCGGGAAATGACCGACAGAGAAAGGAAAGAGGTAGAAGAAAACGTCAAAGAGCTGGTTCGCATATTAACCGGCAGAGAGGATGTTACGGTTATGCCGGATGCAGCAGAAATTGATATTGCCGGTCTTTTGATGCGAATGCTGGCGATTGAAGCCGTCAGCGGCACGGAGGAAGCTACAAATGCCGGTATTCCCTCTGCTGCAGCGACCGTATTCTTAGGTAAAACAGGGATTATTCGTTTCAAAGGCTCGACACCTCTTGGGACTTCAGCCGGCGAGGATGAAGCCATCCACTATGTGGACAGCATCATCATACCATCCGAAACGACCAAAAAGTATCCTGATTTATTTAAGGACGTCGGCGACGGCACATTCCGATTCAAAAAGGACGTCAAGTCTAATGACATCCGGGCCAAGAACGATGACAAGCTTATGGACCTCTGGAAGAAGTCCAGACGTTATGACGGTATGGGCTGCATGGATGCGGTCAAGCACATTGAAACCATTCTGGCAAAGGCCTTCACAGGCAGAAGACTTTCTCAGCTTGGAAACCTGCTCGACGTGGACAAAGAGCTTCTCCGTTTGGAGTGCGAGCAAGCTGAGTCTATGGGAATGATTAGTGCCGAAGCTTCAGTTGAGGATAAGATTCATGTTATGCAAAGAAAAGGCACTATCGGCATGAATGCAATCCTGTCGATGTCACTGGCTTTAGGCCGGGCAATCGCCGCCAGCCGGGGCAAAGAACTCTGGCAGCTTATTCGAGAAATGGCGACCGAAACTATAGCAAAGTTCGTTGCAGCAAATGCGGGCGATGGCCAGAGAACGGACTTGGCAATGCTCAGAACGACGGACTTTGAGGAATTGAAAACCCTGTTTAGGAAAACTGCCAAGCAGGCCATCGATAAAGACAAAAGGATTTACGAACTGCTCAGAGAGCAGTTGCCCGTGTATCCGGTTGAAGCCGGGGCCATGAAGTAGGGCAGGCTTTGCGCGAGCGTATCGGGATGGTGCCAGGCTGACCGATAGGCAACAGACAGTTGCCCATCCTACCTCTTTTTTAGCTGCGGCTATGTGCGGACAAAATATTGTCAGGGTTTTCTTGTTTGTCGTTTTCTTCAGTATCGGCGCTGCGGCCCTGAGCGGCTCCATACTCTGTGACGATTTGATTCAGTACTATCGCAATAAGCAGCTACTGGAGGATGCGCAAGAATTCCTGAATCAGCTCAGGGCTCTGAACACAGACTACGATGCCTTGCTGAATCAGTTGGGAGAGGATCCTAACCTATTCAAGCGTATTGGCCCGGCCGCTCTGGGCATTGAGCGGGATGAGCCCAACACGGTTTACCCCAGCGCCACCGCGGAGCAACTGGCCATAGCCAAAAAGGTTCTGGCTCAGCAGCGAGATACGATCCTGGGCTCAAAACGCGATGATTCCACGCCTGAAGGTTCACCGACACCTGTGCCGGGCTGGCTTACGCGATGTAGTGAACCTCGCCGTCGCCTCATGCTCTTTGTTACCGGTGCCGGTCTAATCCTGACCTCGTTTGTTTGCTTCGGTTCGGCCGCAAAACCTGAGTGAATTAGCGAATTAGTGAAATAGGGTATTCCTCATATTCACAGACTGAGTGTAAGAATCGACCCTATTTTACGGGCTGAACGCGGAGAGCGCTACATAGAAATGAACGAATCATCTGGGAAATCCGGGCTGAAACGGTCTTGCGGATTGACAGCAGGGGACGGGGGCGGTATTCCTGTGCGTTGTTTCCGGCGGTGTTCATTATCCTCTGAGGAGTAGACGAATGAGAACGACAACGAGGTTGCGGCTCCACACGATCATCCTGTCCTTCTGGCTCGTGAGCTTGCCGGCGGGCGCCCTCGGCCGCGAGATCGACATGAGGGCCCACTGGAATGAGAAGGTCCCGTTGGCCAACCCGCACAAGGGGTGGTATCACCACTTTCCTGACAACCACGTCAACAAGTACCTGATCGGCAAGGATGCGGACCTGCTGGAGTTCCCCGGGATGGACCACCTCTACATCCGCCTGGCCTGGGCGTATCTGGAGCCGCAGGAGGGGCGCTTCGACTGGCCGGTCATCGACCGCCTGATCGACAAGTGGGTCGGCCACAGGCTCGGCATTTCGTTTCGGATCTCCTGCAAGGAGACGAGCACGGACCGCGTCGAACAGCAGTTTGCCACGCCGAAGTGGGTGATGGAGGCGGGGGCGAAAGGGGGCTACTACCGCAACGGCCAGCCGGTCGGGCCGGACGGGCCCTGGGAGCCGGCGTTCGACGATCCGGTGTTTCTGGAGAAGTTGGAGAACTTCCTGCGGGCATTCGCCGCGCGCTACGACGGCAAGCCGTGGCTGCGCTACGTCGATGTCGGCAGCATCGGCGACTGGGGCGAGGGACACACCCACTCGGGCAGCCGCAAGGAATACAGCTACGAGACGCGCAAGCAGCACGTGGACCTGCACCTGAAGTACTTCAAGGTGTCGCCACTGGTCATCAGCGACGACTACGTGTACTCGCTCTCCAACCTGCAGCAGCGGGAGGCGTTGCACCGCTACATCGTGGAGAAGGGCATCTCCTACCGCGACGACAGCATCCTCGTCAACGGATACCTCTCGGGCCACGCCGGCACGTGGACGGTCCGCAGCCCCGGCTTCTTCGCGGATGTCTGGCGGCAGATGCCGACGGTGTTCGAGCTGGAGCATTACGGCAGCGTCAAGCGGCAGGGCAACTGGGTGGCCGCGCCCGGCTCGTCGCTGGAGAAGTTCGGCAAGGGCAGGAGCGGCGCGGACTTCTTCCGCGGGGCCCTGGGGTTGCTGCACGCCACCTATATCGGCTATCACGGCTACGCCCACGAGTGGTTCGTGGACAACCCCGCGCTGACCGTCGAGCTGCTCAATCGCTGCGGCTACTGGTACTTCCTACACCGGGTCGAGCTCCCGGCGGCGCTGCGCGTCGGCGAGCCCTGCATGATCCGGATGGCATGGGAGAACCGGGGCGTGGCGCCCGCCTACCACGCCTACGTCCTGCGGATTCGCCTGGAGGGCCTCGACACACGCGATTTCGAGTTCGATTCGCGCAATCGCGGATGGATGCCCGATGCAGTCGATCCGGTCCACGTTGAGGACTACACCTTCACGATCCCTGCAGACCTCAAGCCCGGCCGATACACGATCAAGGCCAAGCTGTACGCCCCGGCCGAGAAGCGGGACGTGCTGCTGGCCCTCGACCCATCCATCCGCGACGGGGGCAATTACTATATGCTGGCGACCGACATCGCTGTTTCCGCCCGGCGGGATTGACCGATTCTGCCGTGGAGAACATCCGACATGGATTTGAAAGGACGCGGCAGCGGGACCGACTTCGTCATCCTGAGTCGCTGCGCCACGACACGGCTGGTATCGGGAATGAAGCGACGTGTGCCCTCTGGTCATCCTGAGCATCAGCGGAGGATCTGACCTGGGCGCAGATTCCGGCCTTGGGTCCCATTGGGGCGTCCATGCTCGTGGATACTACACCTTGTGGTCACTTGCGTCAAGTGGATACCCCCTTTAGTGAATTAGTTACCAATCAACCAATTGGCCAACTAACTAATCAACTTAATAGCTAAGGCCACTCTGAAGATTGCGCCCGTGGGCTTGGCGGTGACGATTTCCACAAAGCCGTTGTGCGCCTGGGCAAATTTTTTCACAAGCGCCAATCCCAGGCCTGTGCCGGCTGTTTCACGAGTAGCTTCGCAGCCGCAGCGATAGAATTGCTCAAAGACTTTCTTCCGCTGGCGATGCGGCACGCCTGGTCCGTGGTCTTCAACCTCAATCGTGACCAATTGAGCGACGCTGCGAGTCCGAACCGTAATGGTCTTGTCATCGGCGCTGCGGGCGTATTTGATTGCGTTATCCAGCAGATTGACCACTATCTGAGTGACGGCGTCACGGTCAAAAGCCGTCTGCGTAAGCTCGCCGAAGTCCTTCCTTATAGAAAAGCCGTGCTCTGCCGCGTAAGGCGTCATCATTTCGACGACCTCTGCGATACATGCGTTGATGTCACCCAGATTGAAGGCGTATTTTTTTCGGCCTCTCTGGATTCTGGAAAAGTCCAGCACGTTCTCTATCAGCCTGCTGAGCCTTTCGCTTTCCTGCCGCATGCTTTTATAGTATTCGGTCAGCTTGTCTTTTGACTTGACCCAGCTCTTTTCCAGCATCTCCGAGTACATTCGGATCGAAGTCAGCGGCGTTCTAAGCTCGTGCGAGACAGCCGATATGAAGTCGTCCTTTTTTTGTGCCAGTTTGATTTGTGCCCGTGCGGCCAGCCATAAGCTACCCAATGCCAGCGCCATCGCCAGAAGCACCACCGCAGTAATGCTGAAATACCAATTTCGAATCTGACTTATCTGCCTGGCTATCCAGGCAGGATCAATTTCTTTGAGCTTCAATGTCAAGTCTCCGAAACCGAAATCCAGGATGGCGGTGTACGCCACCGCCCCTGCTTGCGCAGGGGTTTGAACCAATTCAAAGGCCATCCCTTGGCGCATAAATCGCTCTGCGGATTCTTTGACCTCCGCGATCAACTGCGTTTCATTGAGGCCAAATCCCTGCAATAAGTGCCTATCTTCAATTTGCACGTGCCGCAGCAGAAAAACCTGTCCACCGAACACAGATTGCTGACCGGCCTGGCTGGGAACAACCAGCGGCACGAATGGTTCGATGCGTATCTGGACGATATCGACTTGGCTCTGCTCGTGGGGTACGGCAAGTTGAGGGGGCGGCTGGGCTGGTTGCCCCTTAGGGGCTGGTCCGCCGTCAGGCGTCCCCAAGCGGATTTGGCGCATTGACCTGCTTTGCCCGCCGCCCCGACTCGCGTCGCCAGACGCGGGGGCAGGCGCTTCAAGCTCCTGGCGCTGAATCTGCTGCCGGGTGTCCTCGGCGGCCGGCTGCTGCTGGACTTGCTCGGTGCTTTGAGCCACGTTGGAGGCAACGATCGAACGCGGCTGGTTGATAACCTGCGTCTGCCCGGACACGTCCTGAAAACTCTGGATGGTATATTCTTTCTTGCGCCCGCCTTTGGCCTGAGTCTGTTGCTCTTTGTCCTTGGCAGAGACGCTGGAAGGAAACTTGAATCCGCTCGAAGTGGCACTTAACGCAGGCAGCAGGTTCTGCTTGATGTTTTCTATGTGTGCGCCAATCTTGTCGGCTTGTCCGTCTTGCCCGCCTTGCTGCAAATCTTCTTGCCGATGATAGGGGGTTACAATTGTTCCTTCGGGCTCGATCTGAAAGTTGCCGTACGCCAGGTCGTTCTCGATCCGGTCGCCCAGCGGCGAGCGCAGCAGCGGCATCTGCTGCTGATCGGCCACCACGTTCTCGGGCACATAGTAGTACTGATAATCGGTCCAGGGACGCTGTTGCTCTCTCTGGATGAACTGGTCAAGTTTGCGTTTGACGTCCTGGCGGATTTGTTCGGCCACTTCTGCGAATTGGCCCAGCCGAGCCCCTTCCAACCCCTGTGCCCGTATCTCGATGGCGCGGTATCCCAGCCAGCTCAATCCGCACACGGCGGCGAGAATTATCCCAGACAGAATGAACAAACGCACGTACATTTGGCTCTATCGACCTTGGGCATTAAACTTCATACTTATAGCCTGCACCTCTGACGGTTTTAATAATCGTTGGATTGGCGGTGTCCGGCTCGATCTTGCTCCTTAGCTTTGCGATGTGCATATCCATTGTTCTTGTGCCTAAATCGGTTAGCGTATCGTGCCAGACTTCCTTGTACAGCTCTTCTCTGCTGATGATCCGATTGGGATTGGCGGCAAAATACTGGATGATTGCCGCCTCGCGCTTGGTAATCTCTATTTCTCTATTTCTGCGTCTGGCTTTAAGCGCTCCGACATCAATATCCAAATCTGCAAACCTAAAAGTCTGGCCGACCGCTCTGGCAGGATCCGTTCTTCGCAGTACGGCCTTGATTCTTGCCAGCATCTCTTCGAGCCAGAAAGGCTTGGTAATGTAGTCATCGGCGCCCAGGTCCAGCCCCTTTATCCTTTCTTTTTCCAGTCCTTTGGCCGTCACCATAATGATGGGCGTCTGCAGGGCGTTTTGTCGCCATATAGAGCACAATTGCTCGCCGCTAATCTTCGGCAGCATCAGATCGAGCAGAATCAGGTCAAATTTACCTTCGCTTACAATGCGCTGCGCCTCCAGCCCATCTACGGCCGGCGTGACCACAAAGCCGTGAAACTCCAGAAAATCTATCAGAGCAGTTCGAATTTTCTGCTCGTCTTCAATGACCAGTATATGTGTATTCTGTTCTATACCCATAACGACCCTCACTTATATTATAAGCGAAACGGAGGTGCAAAGTTTGTAAATGTTTTGTAAAAAGCGTGCCAGCTATTTTACACGCATTTTACTCAACTCTCAACCGGCGGTATCGTACTATTTATTCAGTTTGAGAATGCCTTTTTTGACCCCTTTTTGGCAGGAGAGACCGAAATGCGATATGTAAGCCAAAGCAAGAAACGGCAGCCCAAGTTTGTAGTTCTTTTTGGCATAGGTGCAGTTCTCTGGACTCAGGCAATCGTAAGGGCCAATGTCTCCGAAAGCGAGCTGGTGAATATGCCTGTCAGTGAGGTTACTATTTTTAAGGATGGCCACGCCTTTGTTTTGCACGAGGGTCCAATGCCGACCGATGCCGACGGCAACGTCGTACTCGATTACCTGCCCAGGCCGATCGTAGGTACGTTCTGGACCTACTCGACAGACGCCAAAGCCAAACTCACCGGTGTGGTCTCCGGTAAACGCCTGGTTTCGGTTGACAGAACGGCCCTGACTATCCCCGAACTGATCGAGGCAAACATCGGTGCCAAAGTGCGTATCACCGAAGCCGGACTCAGCGCCTACGAGACGGTCATTCTCGCCGTTCCCACCCGAAGCTCTGAAGAACTCAGTCGTACCAGTCCCCCGTCAAGCCCAGACACACTGCCCCAGCGAGGCAAAATCGTGCTGCTGAAATTTGAAGGTGGTATCAAAGCTGTTCCCATTGAGAGTATTGAGGAGATAACTTTCCTTGAGCAGCCCAGGCCTACGCTCGCCCATGAAGAGTTTCGCAGCATCATGACCCTCAGGCTCGATTGGGATAAGGACAAACCGGCCAGAACCGCAAACGTGGGGATGATGTATGTTCAGCGTGGTATTCGCTGGATTCCCAGCTATCGCATTGACATGGACGGCAAAGGTCAGGCCGTCGTCAAGCTTCAGGCTACCCTCATCAACGAACTGGCGGACATTGAGGACGTTAAGGCACACCTTGTGGTTGGTGTTCCGAAGTTTGCATTCGAGGAAACGCCCGACCCCATATCACTGCAAGAAACGGTAGCAGAGCTTTCGAGCCATTTCCGTAGCAGCAGTCAAACTGCCTATGCCTTCTCCAACGCGATTATGAGCCAAGCCGTGCGACCTGTGGGCCCTGATGAAGTTGCTCGTAACCGTGATGTGCTTGATCTTGGCCCCGACGTGGCCGGATCCGGTAAGAATGAGGACCTGTACGTTTTCACACTTGAGCATGTGACGTTAAAGAAAGGTCAGCGAATGGTCGTTCCGCTGGCTGAGTACAAGTTGACATATCGAGACATTTTTGTTCTGGACCTACCCTTTGGTCCACCACCCGAGGTTCGACAGCAATTCAACAACGAGCAGATGGCTCAGCTTGCCAGGCTTTTCCACTCGCCGAAGGTAATGCACAAGATACGCCTTGCCAATAGTGCCGAGTGCCCATTGACCACCGCTCCGGCGCTGATACTTCGTCAAGGCCGCGTCATCGCACAGGGCATGATGACCTATACCGCCATCGGCGCATCGAGTGACCTTGAACTGACCACTGCTGTGGATATTTCTGTCGAAAAGCTCGACAACGAAACCGACCGCATACCCGATGCGGCTAAATGGGACGGGCATAATTATGCCCAGAGCAAGCTTACCGGGACGATTCATTTGACAAATCATCGGGCGGAAACCGTCGACCTGGAAATCCGGCGGTCCGTGCTGGGCCACATCGACAGCGCCAGCTACAAAGGCTGCATCGAGCACCTGGGCAGGCACGAGGGCGAATGGATGGGCGCGGACGGCTATCCGTTTTGGTGGCGCTGGTATAATTGGCCGTACTGGTGGTACCATTTCAACGCCATCGGCCGCGTGACCTGGAAGTGCGAACTGAAGCCCGGAAAAAGCATTGAGCTGGAGTATAAATGGCATTACTTCTGGCGCAGCTAAGGATACAAATCGACCGAATTTCAAGATGCTGCAAGCAAAACAGCAAATTGTGGATTTTATTGACCTGTCTGTGAAAGGAGCTGAAAGATGAAGAACCAAACACAAACGTTCATCGTGGCAACTGTGATAACGGCCTTATTGGTCGGAATCGTTTTTGCCGATGTGCCGCGGACGACCGGTACGATCTCCAAGGTAACGGTTTATCGGGGCCAGGCTCTTGTGACCCGGTCCATCGACCTCGACCTGTCGCCGGGCGCCTCGGAACTAATTGTTGAGGGCCTACCGGCCAGAGTGGTCCCCGAAAGCCTCTACGCGCAGACGTCCGGCGACGTTAAGGTGCTGAGCGTAAGATACCGCGAGCAAGCAGTGCGAGAGGACACACGGGAAGAAGTCAAGCAGCTTGATGCTAAAATAGAAGAGCTTAAGAGGAAGCAAGGTCACGCAAAAAGCCAGCGTGAAAATGCGGTCGACTTGATGGCCAAGTTCAAAGATTTGTGGAAGCTGGCGGTAGATTCTGCCAACGTTGATTTGAATCGGTCCGTTTTGCAATCTGAACAGATTGAGTCGTTTACGAGGTATCTGGAGACCAAAGCCCTTGAATGGCACGAAAAGATACTTGAAATTCAAGACGTCGAGTCCGAGCTGCAAAAAGAGATGGACCTGCTCCAGCGCAAACGCAAGGACCTCGACGCCGGCCATTCACGCACCGAACGTGAAGCGGTTCTGTTCTTGTCTGGCCAGACCAAGAAGAAAGCGGTTGTCGAGCTGAGCTACCTGGTCGATGGAGCCAACTGGCTGCCGCAATACAATCTTCGTGCCGATCCGGACAGGGCAAGGGTTTTGATTGAGTACCACGCCGTGGTCAATCAGACCAGCGGTGAAGATTGGAACGGCGTTGTTTTGAGCCTTTCCACTGCTGAGCCAACAATGGTCGCCGCTGCACCGATTCTGGAGCCAATGCTTGTGAGCCTTTCTCATCCTGCCGCGCAACAGCAAGCGGCACAACAGCCCGTCCTGGGAGCCGAACAGGCGCGACAGTATCTAATATCTCGAAAAGCCAACGTCAAAAAAGGTGTGGCAGCGAGTATAGAACTTAACGAACTGGCGATCCAGAACCAGGCATTTTTCTTCAACGTTAGCCGTAAAGAGGTTGAGGAATTCCAGCGACAGATAGCAGAAGTCTCTCGCGTTGAGGGAATCAGTGTAACGTACGATTTGCCCGGCAAACTGACGCTGCCCAGCCGCAGTGACCAGCAATTGGTAAGCATCGCCACGATTGCTGCCAAGGCCGAATTTGTGTTGCTGGCCACACCTTTGCTGACCGACTACGTATACCTTCAGGCGGTTCTGCTTAACGACAGTGACACGATCCTTCTGCCCGGCCAGGCAACTATGTTCCGCAATAGCGAGTTTGTCGGCAAGGGACAGTTGCCTCAGGTCACCATCGGCGAGAAATTCACCGCGGGCTTCGGCATAGATTCGCAGGTGCGCGTCGCCCACGAGCTCGAAGACAAGAAATCGCGGATTCAAGGCGGCAATCAAATCGACACTTATCATTACCGGATAGCGCTGAGCAACTATAAGAACACTACGGTTCAACTGCGACTGCTGGACCGTCTGCCGTTCACGGACGACGCTTCGGTTAAAGTAGAGCTTGAAAAGACCGACCCTGAGCTGAGCAAAGACGCCGAGTATCTGCGAACCGCCCGCAAGAAGGGTATCTTGCGATGGGACCTGCAACTGACGCCCAATAGCATCGGTGAGAAGGCAACGGTTGTGCGATACAGCTTCACAATGGAGTATGACAAAAATATGCAAATCCAGCCGCTGCGTTCAGAACAATAATTGCGCACCTATTTTGCCGGCGATTTTGGACCCCGAACACCTGCCCAAATCTGTTCGGGGTCCGCCGTGTTTGCAGGTGACCCCTGCTTGCACAGGGCAGAACCCCCCGTGAAACGGGGGGCTAAATATTTAGCCCCGCCTTTTAGGCGGGGTTCGGGGTAAACTTGTCCCCGCAAAAGCGGGGAGCGGGGATTGGCCGGTACACAGGCTTTTACCGCGGAGGCCGCAGAGACCGCAGAGTTTTTTGTTTCTGTTTTCCGCTCCGCGTTGTCCGCGCTCTCTGCGGTTAAAGGGGCCGCGGCGGGCAAGTCTTTGATTTTGCCATCAATGGTCCCAACAGATAGCCCAGCCCGAACGTGATGATTGTGCCTATAACGATCAACCAGCTCCAGGCTAAGCCGATTACTCCGTAGTAGGAAAGCAGCATAAGGGCAAGTACGCAAACGGTGCTTGTAATCATGGCAACGATGTTTGCCTTGGTGGCCCTGCGTTTGGTGAGTAAGCCGAGCAGAAAGACCCCTAACGTCGCGCCGCCGGTCAGCGAAAAAATCTTATAGGCGAACCAGAGGATGTTCTTGACCGGACCGCACGCCAAAGCGATCAGGGCAAGGATTAACCCAAAAACTACAATGCCAGCCCTCGATACCAGCAAGTAATGTTTCTCGGTTGCCTTGTTTTTGGTTAGCGGCCGGTAGATATCGGTCACGAAGGAAGAGCAGAGTGAGCTGAGGGGAGAGTCGATACTAGCCAGGATAATTGCCGCCAGCAGTAAGCCTTTCAGGCCCATGGGGAGCGAATATGCCACGAAGTGGGAAAGTACCTCTTTGTCTTGAGCCGGCTGGGCCACGCCGGGGTTTTGCTGATAGAACACGTAAAGCAGGGTCCCAATCGCCAAATAAATACAGGTGATGGGAATTACCGTCACGATGGTCGAGATGAGCGTTCGCTGACTGATTTTGCGTGTTTTGACCGTGAGCAGACGCTGCATCATTTCCTGGTCTGTCCCGAAGGAAGCGAGGCTGATGAAGAAGGCGTTGGTGGTGCCGGCCCAGAAGGTCGTCGGGTCGTTAAGGTTGAAATCAAACTTAAAGAAGCTCAGCCGTCCCGCCTGGTCCGCTATCTGCCAGGCGGTGGTCAAGCCACCTTGAATTTGAAAATAAAGGTAGACGAGCAAGGCAACGCCGGCCACAAAGAAGGCTAACGCCTGGTATGCACCCGCCCAGACCACGGCCTTAATACCTCCAAAGGCGATAAAAATAATGCTGACGATGGTGAACATAAACAGGGTCTGGCCGAGGCTCCAGCCCATTATCAGGGCGACACCCAAGCAGGCGGCGTACAAGCGTACGCCGGAGCCGATCAAACGCGTGATGAAAAAAAATACCGAGCCGGCATACTGTGTCTGGGGACCGAACCGGTGTCTGAGGAACTCATAAATGCTCGTGCAGTTATACTTGTAGAATACGGGAATAAAAAGAAAGGCAACCGAGATGCGTGCGATGGCCGAGCCAATGAAGAACTGGACGTACTCCCAGTTTTCGCTGTAAGCAGTTGCCGGAAAGCCGACAATGGTCAGAGCACTAATCTCGGCCGCCACGAAGCTAAGGCACGCGACAAATGAGGGCATCCGCCGACGCCCTAAGAAGAAATCGTTGGTGTCCCTTTCTTCCCTGCCGAAGACGTATGAGATGACAAACAGCAGCAGTACCGAGATGGCAACGATAAGCAGATCGACCCGGCCGAGACTCCCAGTGTAGTTCTGGATCGCAACATCCTCAATCATGCTGTCTCTGCGTTTTGCTGTGAGATATTAGTGACAATTATCTGCCGGCGCATTATATAAGTATGTGTGTGTGTTCACAACACTAACCGGCCTTAAATGTTCGCGTTCAGATGGTGTCAAGAGCTATTGAAAAAGCTAAGAGGTTCCTGAGTGAGGAAAGCGCGTTCCGGCTGGGCGAACTGCTGACCGAGTCGTCGCATCCGAAGACGCGAAACTTGTCGCAGACAATCGGTGCGGACATCGCCACTGGCATCCGATTGCTGCAATCAGTGGATGAGGACATTCCGCCAGTTGTAGAAAAGGTCCTTCAGCAAGATGTATGGCGAGATTTGGTTCAGGCATTTGTTGATGCTATCAGCGCAGGAGGACGAATTTTCTTCACCGGTTGCGGGGCGACCGGCCGGCTGAGCATACTCTTAGAGGCAGCCTGGCGGCGGTTCTGGCGTGAAGTCGGCCAAAAGCAAGTCCCTATAGGGGCAAGAACGAGGGAGATGGAAGACGCCGTCGTCAGCATTATGGCCGGCGGCGACTTTGCCTTGATCAAATCCGTGGAAGGGTTCGAGGATTTTCCACAGTTCGGTCGAGCCCAGCTAAAACAGGCGAGCGTACAGAAAGGCGACGTGGTGGTTGCCATCACCGAAGGCGGGGAAACTCCGTTCGTGATTGGCACCGCCTGGCAGGGTTTGGAATCCGGGGCAAAGGTCTTCTTAGTGTATAACAATCCGACGGACTTACTTTGCCGTCAAGTCCAGAGATCTGGCCAGATAATCGAGGAGCCGCGAATTCGAAAGCTCGAGCTTGCGACCGGCCCTATGGCAATCACCGGCTCGACGAGAATGCAGGCAGTGACAACGGAGCTGTTAGTGGTTGGCAGCGCTCTGGAGGTGGCCGCACAGAAAATTCAAGACCCGTCCCGAACAGAACCGAGTGGTCGCCGCAGCAAGCGGGCCGTCTATTCTGCCACCGACTATTATAAATCATTCGTTAGCCTATTGTCGCAACTTTCCAGCGCCTCCGTGGTGGACATGATGGCCCGCATGGTTGAATTTGAAGAAAACGTATATCGCCGCGACGGCCTGATAACCTACATGACCGATTCGTTTATTCTGGATGTGTTGACGGATACTACGGAGCGTTCGCCCACTTTCACGGTGCCGGCCTTTCGCAAATTCGACGACCGGTGTTCGCCGCCGTCCTGGGCCTTTGTCAAGAATCCATTTCTTTCCAGCGAGCAGGCATGGCAGGAGATGCTGGGCCGTGAGCCACGCGGCCTGGACTGGGGAGCGTCACTATACAAAGAACTGAATGCGCCGGCCGGGTGGCAGATAAAGCCGCCCCAACTCGGAAATAGTGAAATATACAAATTCCGAATAGGCAACGAGCCGGATGCTTCGCGCACCGATGCTACCGACTCAGCGCTTGTAGCTGTCTGCGTTGGGACGCAGGTCGATGCTCGAATGGGCAAGGTTCTGACGGATCTCGGGCCCCAATACGGCAGAACGGCAGCTATGGTTATTGGTCCGGCAAGTGTTGACTTGGGTACAGATACATTATTTCATTTTGGATGCGATCTGCCTGATTCGCCGTTACAGCTTTGGCAGAGACTTGCCGTTAAACTCATTTTCAATACCATCTCGACTGCCACGATGGTGCGAATGGGCCGGGTGATAGGCAACGCAATGGTCTGGCTTTCGCCCAGCAACAAGAAACTCATAGATCGCGGGTCGCGCCTGATTTCACAGCAGAC
>CAZPJZ010000022.1:0-13739 GCA_964586995.1 uncultured Pirellulales bacterium
CAGATATTGAGTTTCCAGTTCCAATAAAGAACCATACGCAATGCGCAGAAAATGCTTGTACTCAGATTGATGTTTTCTGCCGTACCCTTCTGCGATATTAGACGGCATAGATACCGCTGCTCTTCTGGCCTGTTGAGACAAGCCGTACATCTCTGACATTGGAAATGCCTTGGTCATCTTGTAAATTTCCAGGACCAGTTTGTATGCTTTTTGCCAGACTATGAGGTCTTTGGATGATTTTGTTTTCATAACTATCCGCTCCACTATTTGCTCTGCGCTACCCGCTGTACGCTGCACGCTGCACGCTGTTTATTCCCGCCAGCAGTGCTCTTGCCTTTGTGATTGTCTCATCCCATTCAGCCTGTGGGTCTGAGTCTGCTACGATACCACCGCCGGTCTGGGCATACGCTTTTTGCCCGGTGATAATAATCGTTCGTATAGCGATATTCAAGCACGCGCTGCCATCGATGCCGATAAAGCCGATGCTGCCGGTGTAAACGCCTCTGGCCGTAGGCTCGGTCTCGTCAATGATCTCCATGGAACGGATTTTGGGAGCCCCTGTAATAGAGCCGCCTGGAAACATCGCCTTTAGAATATCGCAGAAAGTAATTTCCTTACGAAGCTGCCCCGCTACGGTTGCCACGGCGTGAAAAACAGTCGGATAGCTTTCAATGGTCCGACCCTGCACCACCTTTCTGGTTCCCGGCTGGCAGATTCTTGCCACATCGTTACGCTCCAGATCAATTATCATATTTAGCTCTGCCTGCTCTTTTTCGCTGGTGAGCAGCTCATCGAAATTCCTTGCGTTGGTCTGTTGGGCTTGAGCCGGGTTGTTTATCCTTGGGCGCGTACCTTTAATCGGCTTGGTGCTGATAGTTCCATCGGCGATCGTTATAAACATCTCCGGCGAGGCGCTGACGATATGGAAGGCACCGCCGTCGATGTACGCCGCATAAGGGCTGGGATTATGATGATTCTGCCAGTGGAAAAGGTCTATCGCACGGGCATCATAGTCGCAGTCAAAACGCTGTGAGAAGTTGATCTGGTAAACGTCACCATCGTAAATGTAGCGTTTTATTTTCCTGGCCGCCTGCATGTAATAATCCTTACTCATATTGCATCGAATCGTCGCCAAATCTATGTTGTCGAGGTCAGCAGGTACAGGCGGCTCAACAGTGAGTCTTTGCGATTCGGCAACCAGCTTCTCAAGACCCGCCAATTTGTCCTGCGGCTCCTCTGCATCGTCGGGCAAGTCTAAAGCGATCAGCCAACAGGTTCCGTCCAGATGGTCGTAGGCAATAACACGGTCGTAGAAGCATAATCGGATCAGCGGCAATCGCAGGTCATCTATCGTCGTTGCCGGCAGGTTCTCGATGTATCGGCCCAGCTCGTAGGCGAAATACCCGATCCAGCCGCCGCAGAATATGCCCTTCGGCAATCCGGCACCAATTGAACCTCCGTTTTCGTTCGCAGCCTCTAAAAAGGTAGATTCTGCACTAAAGGACAATTGGTGCGGGGCTAAATATTTAGCCCCGCAATTTATTGCGGGGTTCACAAATCTGTGTTTACACAGAATCCCGTGCAGTTTTTCAAAAGGGTCTTTCTCTGCGGCTCGAAATTGGAATACGTCTTTTGGCTCGCACGCCCAGTAGCTGAATCTGTCGGCATCCGCCTTGGATATATTTCCGCCGAGAATCGAAGCCGACTTACGTCCGGCAACACCCTCGCTGAGAGCGGCCAGATTTATCGGGGCGGTGATTTTGCGATAGTACAGTCTGCACACGACGGCTTCATCTTTGCTGGTGACTATCCCTACCGTCATTATAGTTGCTCGCTCTCTGTGTCATTCCCGCCGAAGTGGGAATCCATTCTACCGTTATTTGCCTGGGCCCCTGCTTTCGCGCCAGTGACATTGTACTATCCCTCTACGTCTGTGCCGCTTTTTTGTGCCGCCCCCATTTCTCTGAGCTCGCTCATAATCCGCACGCCTGAAGAGGTGCCTATTCTTTCTGCTCCTGCCTGGACCATTTCGAGGGCCTGCTTTGCGGTTCTTATTCCGCCGGCAGCTTTTATTTTACAGTTTGGCGCCGCTCCTGCGAGCAGCTCAATATCTTCGACCGTTGCCCCGCCGGCGGGGTGTAGCCCGGTGCTTGTCTTTATGAAATCAACTCTACAGGCGTCCAGGACCTGGCAGGCAAATATCTTTTGTTCCCGGCTCAGAGCAGCCGATTCGATTATCACCTTCAGCACAACAGACGGCCTCATCGACCGACAGACCTTCAGCACCGCTTGGAGCTGATTGGTCAGGTATTTCCAGTCGCCTTCGATTATCGCCGCCAAATCGGCTACCATGTCAATCTCATCGGCGCCGGCAAATATCGCATCTTCTGCCTGAGCGGCCTTGACCTTGGTGGAATCGGCCCCGAGGGGCAAGCTTACCGCGCTGCCGACCTTTACCCTGGTGTTATATAATTGCTCTGCTACCAGAGGCACCCACCGAGGATTCACACAAACGGTGTGAAAGCCAAAGTCAATGGCCTCCTGGCAGACCTGTTTGACGCGCTCTGTCGTTGCAGTCGCATCGAGCAGCGTATGGTCAATGACACCCGCCAGTTGCCTATCCGATATCTGCGGCTGAGCATTCGACATTCGGCACCCTGAATTCATCCTTAGAGTTCACAACTTCAGGTCGAAACGGGATCTTTTATGTAGCCTTTGTCTCTGAAGTAGTCCAGCGCACAGGCAAGACTATCAAAGACCTTCGTCGCTGTTTGCGTCACAAATACCGAAGGGCTTTGGTCTGACGCCCAGATCACGTACGCTTCTTTGGCGGCTTCGTGAGCGTGCTGCAGCTCTCTTTCGACCCCGCTGGATATGGCCGCCCGGCCGTCCGGCAGAGACGGGATGAAACTAATTATCATGTCCGATTGGTCGATAAGCAGAAAGTCGCGGGCGTATATCTGGCTATTAATGTCACGTTCAATTTGCTCGACCTCACGCAGGTCCAATCGGACTTTGTGGCCTAATGCAGTGACTTCGACAAAATCCAGGCCCTGCCGCCGTGCCTCTTGTGCCTTTTGCGGCAGATACGATTCTTCCAGGTCACCGGGGTCGAAGCAGATAAAATGTTGTTTCATTAGCCGCCGGAATTCATCTATTTCTTTATTGACGGTCTCGATGCCGGCAACCAGAGTCATGGGAAAACCAAGATAAGCCTTTCTGTAATGTCGCTCGAAAACCAGCCTGTAGAATGTCTCAACAGTCTCGTGCTCGCCTCCTCTGGCCAGGCAGTAGAAAGGGACGTTCGGGTCCACGCCCTTGGCCAGCATTTCCGTACCGATGATTTCTTCCTCCCGCCAGACGATCAAGTCTTTCAGGCTGTGGTCGATGGAGTGTTCGGCTGCAAGGCGGGCATGCAGGGCAGCAATGCCGTCTATCAGGCAGATGTACATATCCGCGCTGAGCTGGCGCATCTGGTCGAAGTCAAAGGCTGGAAACAATCCGTGCCGCCAGCGGAAGGTTGCATGAGTGTTGACTATCAGGTTCGCAGCGCCCTGGGCTCTGGCGATAATATCCTTAAACACGCTACGCCGAAGTGAGCTTAACCTTTTCATCGGTATATCGAGGATTTTGCCGGGCGGTATATCAGGCGCTTCGGCGTACATCGCTTCGCCCACGTTGCACAGCAGCAGCTCTTTTTCCCTCCGGGCGGCGAATTGACAGACTCTTTCAAGGTAACTTTTCTTGTCAACGCCCACCGTCCCTGTGACAACCACTATCATTGCGTCTCCCATGCCAGGCGATTTGTTCGGGTCTTGGGACCTAAGCCGGACCAGGATTAGAGGGCCTTCAATCTTTGCTGCCGGTCGTACTCCTTCAGGGCGGCAGTCAACTCGTGCAAGTCACCGTCCAGTATCTCGTCCAGGTTGTAAACGGACAAGTTAATCCTATGGTCGGTTACGCGATTCTGGGGGAAGTTGTACGTTCTTATCTTTTCGGATCTGTCGCCCGAGCCGATCATAGTTTTGCGCTTTGACTCGCGCTCGGCCCTTCTGCGGCTCTCATAATATTCGTAGACTCGGGTTCTCAGGATCCGCCAGGCCTTGGCGCGGTTCTTGTGCTGACTTTGCTCATCCTGCATATTGACGGTGATTCCGGTGGGGATATGCTCGAGCCTGACGGCGCTGCTGACCTTGTTGACGTTTTGCCCACCCGGGCCGCCGGCCCTGCTGACGTGCTCCGTGACATCGTTAGCGTTAATCTTGATATCAAGCTCCTCCGGCTCGGGCAGCACGGCAACCGTGGCGGCGGAGGTATGAATTCTGCCCTGTGACTCGGTCTCCGGCACGCGCTGGACGCGATGGCCGCCGCCCTCGTAGCCGAGTTCCGACCATACGCCCGGACCCTTTATGCTCAAGATAACTTCGCGAAAGCCCCCCTTTTCTGTGCTGCTGAAATGAAGCGGTTCGACCTTCCATTTGCGATTATCAGCATATTTGGTGTACATATTGTACAAATCGCGCGCAAATAGGGCCGCTTCTTCCCCGCCGGTGCCCGCCCGTATTTCCATGATGATCGAATCTATACTCATCTCGTCTGCCATCACCAGCGTGTTCTGGATTTCCTCCAGCAGCGCATCTTTCTTTTGCTTGAGCTGCTGGAGCTCCTCTTTGGCCAGAGCCCTGAAGTCCTCATCCACGGTGCGATCAGTTAAGATTTGCTCGGCATCCGCAATTTGCCCGGCGACCTTCTTATACTCGCGGTATTTTGCGACCATGGCTTTGAGCTTGCCCTGCTCTTTAGATAGCGCTATCAGCTTTGCAGCGTCGGCGGCAATGGCCGGGTCGGCAAGCTGCTTTTCGATGTCGCCGTAGCGTTGCTCCATCCGGTCGAGCTTGACCAGCAAGCCGTCTCTTTTCTCTGCCATCACCATAAATACTTCCTTAGCACTCAAATTGTGCGCAAGACAGTCAAAAAGTGGAAGTTGGACATACTTTGAAAAGCAAAAATAGCGAATAGCGAGAAGCGAAGGGATTAAAAATCAACGCTAAACGCTAAACGCTATTATCGGCGAAAAGCCAGCTACTGCTGCTGGTCTTTCCGGTTCTTCTTAATGTAACTTGTGCCGTACTTCTTCTGGAACCGCTCTATTCGGCCAGCAGTATCGACATATTTTTGCTTACCCGTGTAGAACGGGTGGCACATGGAGCATATCTCAGCGTGGATTTCTTCCACCGTACTGCGGGTCTCGAAAGTATTGCCACAGCCGCAGTGAACCACTGCCATGCTATATTTTGGATGAATGTCTTTTTTCATAACTGCAACTCCACGAAATATCTAATTGGCCGTATTTTACCAGGCCAAGCCGGCATTTCAATTGAATTCTTCAAAACACCTTTGATGTTGCGATGGAATCGTTTTGCGGCCTCAATTTTCTTGAAATCTCGGCGCCTCGAATATAAAGTAGCTTCAGGTCGTTCAAAATGCTCTTTTTTGGGCAGTCCAGTACTATATAACAATGGAATTTGGACGTTGTCATTCCCGCGAAAGCGGGAATCCAAGCTGTCACAGATGTTTCTGGATACCTGCTTTCGCAGGTATGACAATGTTTGGATACATATAAATTCAAATGTTACGACGTACTAGCGTGCCGGAATTCACAGCTTGCGCACGCTTTTGGGCGATTAGCTCAGCCGGTAGAGCAGCTGACTCTTAATCAGCCGGTCGCAGGTTCGAATCCTGCATCGCCCATTTTCCTCCGCCGGCGGCCTGGCAGGGACAAATCCGACAATCTCATTCTTGCCAGGCGTGCCGGTCTGCACCCACTATCTGGGCCGCGGGGTGCGGTTCAGGCACATCGGCGGGCGGGCAGACTGTGCTGCCGTAGCGTCTTGCCCAAAAGCGCGCGACATCCCTGGGCAATGCGTGCCAGTACTGGCCTTCGTACCGGCTCTTGATATACTCCAGGAACTCGGTGTAGTACTTTGCCGGGTAATTATCGTACCGCGATTGCCTCTTGTCAAAATAGAGGTAATCCGGATGCACGACCGCCAGCGCCATGCCCCCTTTTTCGCAAATCCAGTCCAGCTTTCGCTTCCAGAGCCCTATTGCCTTTTCTCGCAGCAGGATAAAAACCGTCCAGTCCTGCGGAATTGTGTAGGGTAGCTCGACATAACCGTTCGTTCCGATACCGCCGTGCGGCACCCAGAAAGGAAATATCGTACCCATGCCCTCGGGCTGGGGCTCGTACGGGTCGGTGTCAAAGGTGGAGCAGTCATACTCGATCTGCAGATCACCGATCCACTCCAAGTTGCGATACGCACAGGGTGAGCGGAAGCCGACTGCTTGCCAGTCGCGCAGATACATGTTCACCTTTTCGGCACGGCGTTCGAACTCTCCTCTGGAGCTGAACAGCCTGCCGTCGTGCCGCAGCCCGTGGACTCCAATCTCAAACCCATTTGCTGAAAGATACTGCCGTAGATCGGCGGAAACAGCATATCGTTCGGGGACAAAGAGCCAACAAGACCGAAAGCCGAATTCCTGCTCAATCTCAGCCAACCTGGGACATCGCTGCTGGCCTACGGCGGTCTCTACATCGTGGGTCAGGACCAGTGCGAATTTCTTGCCTTGCGGCCAGCCTGACCAAGCCGAAGGCAGCTTGGCGGCCTTCTCATCTATGGGCCAGCCATTTGCGCGCCACCTTCGCACTATGCTTGCCCACTTCTGTCGTATTCCCACCTGTATCCTCCGGGGAATCAGAGGTTTCACCCGCCAATAGAGCTGGGGCAGGACCACTGGTGGGCGTTTTTGCCAACTTCCCTGACAATCGCGCATTCGTGCACCCTCCTGGTGATTACACCTTGTCCACGTCAAACAACGGAACAGTGATGCTATTTATGGGAGAAAACTTGGCAGGATATGCAAAGATCCTTCCAGCACGTTCCTCCATGATAGCAAAGCGCAAAGGATTGTATGCGGCACACAACGGAAAAGTCAATGGAAAAGTCCGAAAAAAACAAGTTTTGCAGGCTTATTTCCGGTCATTCTTCAAGTGGTGCGGCAGGTTCGTGCCGCAGCAGAGACCTGAGATGTTTGTAAGTCTTTTTAGGTATTGCTCTTATCGCTCCCATGCGGCTGGCTCGGCGCTCGGCCTGCCAAGGTGCTACAGCAGGATACCGGGCCTGACTAATCCTGGTGATAAATGGCGTCGCTGGCCAGGTCAACCGATACTTGCTTTTCTTGCCGCAGCGCTATAACATAAAAACGTCCGGTACGAAATGATATTGACAGCTTACGTATCAAAGCGCAGACAAACAAAACAAAGGAGTTGAACGATGAAAAAGTTATTGACCGTTGTATCGCTGGTGTTTCTGGCATGTGGGACCATGGGTTGTGCCATGTATTACTATCAGGAGGGCAAGACTTTCGATGAATGCAAGCAGGCTTACCGCGAATGTTACGCTGAGCTGGCAAAGTACGCCGACCCCAGCTCGCTGGGCGAGGGCAGTTTCGGCTCCTATGAAGGCAAATTCATGGACGAGTGCATGAAGGAAAGAGGATATCGGCTTGTCACGGAAGATAGGCTGCCGCTACGCGTAAAGCGCCAAGACCCGGATTGGTGGCCTGGATGGGACAAGCGAGGTCTGGCCGGCACTCTGCAGGAATAATGGAAAGAATCAACGCGTTATCACGCTTATTAGTCCTAAATGGCCGTTTTCAGTATTATTAAGTCCGTTCGGGTGGCAGTTCTCGCACCGGCGCTGCTCTCTGCGGCGGTTTCTTTTATCGGCGGCCGCCAGACAGCCATCAGCGCCGCAGCGACAGCCGCCGTGCACCAAGCGGTTCCGACGCAGGGCCAGAGCCCTGTACGCATGACCTACCAGCAGGCCAAGCAGCGAATTGCCAAGCGTGACCTGCCTGAGTTTTGGGTTGGCAGCATACATGGCCTGGAGCAGCGATTCTTAAAACTCGGCAAGGCCAAAGTCATAATAATCGCCCGGTCGCCTGGCGGTCGGCCGGTGCACCTTGTTACTTTCGGCCAGCGAGAAGACGTTGGGCATCGGGCCAATTTCAACTCCGCAGTCGGTGCGCAGGAGCCATCGGCCTATATGGATAAGGCCAAACGTACCAAGCCTGTAATCCTTTTCGTCGGGCCGGTGCACGGTCACGAGGTCGAGGGCCTGACCGGCCTGGTCAATCTCATCAGCATTATGGATACGGGGCGCGACCTTCGCGGGCTGGATCATTCCGAGTTGCGGGCATTGGGACAACGCTGTCGGCTGTTGATTGTACCCGCCGGCAACCCAGATGGCACGGCTCGGTTTGAGCCATGCGCGCTTCACGGCATGCAAGGCGATGATCTACGGTTCTGGGGCCAGGGCACTTGGAGTGACGACACGTTTTGTGACTGGCCGCAGTGCAAGCGCCAGCACCCCATGGTCGGCGACAATGTCGGATTCCTGGGCTGCTACTTCAATGACAAGGGTATCAACCCCATGCACGACGAGTTTTTCGCCCCGATGGGACCGGAGGCTCCGGCCATCTTGAAGGTCGCCATGGAGGAAGGGCCTGACCTGGCCGTGTCGCTTCACAGCCATGAAAGCGCACCGGCGCTATTGCGGCCCGCCTACGTGACGACCGAAGTGCAGCAAGAGGTACGTTCGTTAGCTCAGAAGTGTTACGCCCTGTTTGATAAGCGTGGCCTGCCTCACCAGCAGCCGTTCTCAGTGACATCCGACGGTGGCAAGCATCCGGCACCCTTTAACCTCATCAGTGCCATTTACCACGTCAGTGGAGCAACTTCATTCACCTTTGAGTGCCCGCACGGGCTCACCGGCCAGAACGCATGTCAAGTAAGTCTTGAGGACATATTGAACATCCAGCTAACGCTCTATGAGGCAATGCTGCGACACGTGCTTGAGAACAAAGGCGCCAATAGCGATGTCCCATAGTCTCCAGGAAGAGATGGTGAGTCCCATTTCGCCAAGGCGGCTATCGCTTTAACCCTGGCCCAGTAGTTACTTATCGTAACGCAGACTGCCGCCTTTGATACGTCGGAGCTGCCCGAATCGTTGCGGCTGCTTGAACTCGGGAATCTGGGCAACCATCATGTCGTAGAGAGCCTTGAGGCGATCAACAACGTCAGGGTGCTGTTTGCTGACGTCATGCTGCTCTGCGGGGTCTGCCTCGATGTCAAACAGCATCATGGCCTTTGGCTCATCACCGCCGATTACGCCGGGATAAGCGCCGGGTCGGGCCTGTTCGTATGGAGCAAGAATAGTCACGCCATCCGGCCCGCGCGGATCGACCCAGTCATCGCTGCGCTTGGGCGTGCCGCCCGGCGAACGAACGTGCAGTCTCCATCTGCCGCTACGGACGGTCATCAGATTTGGTCCCTGCATACCGAATATTGCCTCATGCGGACTCCGGGTGTGAGAGGAAGTCAAGAGCGGCCAGATATTCTTGCCGTCGATGATGCGGTCTGCGGGCACGTCAACTCCGGCGGCGGCAAGAATTGTTGGCAGCACGTCGATGGTTCCAGCCAATGCGCTACTGACAAGACCGGCAGGAATTATTCCCGGCCAATGCGCAATCAGAGGCACACGCAATCCGCCCTCCCAGGTGTTACCCTTCATACCGCGCAGGCCGCCTGTGCTGCCGCCGTACCAGGGCCCGTTGTCGGAGGTAAATAGCACCAAGGTATTTGTGTCAATGCCGAGCTGTTTGATCTTGTTTACGATTTGCCCAACCGACCAATCGAGCTCGCGGATAACATCAGCATATAGGTCGTCAGGAGTATCCGGCGTGTAGAAGTCCTCGGAGGCGGCTAACGGTTTGTGGGGCATCGCGTGCGGCAAGTACAGGAAAAAGGGACGATTGCTCTTGACGCTGCGCTCGATAAAGTCAAGCGCTCGCTGCGTGTAGCGTTTGGTCAATGTCGCTTGCACCACCGGATACTCGACAACCTTCTCATTTTCCACCAGTTGTACGGGGCGCATGTCGTTTGAATAGAGGATGCCGTAGTACTCGTCGAAACCCTGTTTACGCGGCAGGTATTCGAGCGTGTGGCCAAGGTGCCATTTGCCGATACAGATACTTGCGTAGCCGGCTTGCTTTAGTGCCTCGGCAATAGTTATCTCAGACAGAGGCAGACCCACCTCATTGATGCCGGCGTCGGGCGCAGGGTTGAACACAACGCCGTTTCGGAAAGGATATCGGCCGGTCAGAATCGTGGCCCGCGATGGGGCACAATAAGGGGTCGGCACATAGAAGCTGGTCAGCTTGGCCCCTTCGGCGGCCATGCGCTCCAGATTAGGCGTCTCAAAGGGACACTTCTTCACGCCGAAGCCGGCGATGTCACCATAGCCTAAGTCATCGGCGAAAATCAGAATGAAGTTCGGCTTCTTACTGCCAGCGCACGATCCTATAGAATTGGGCAGTGCCATCGCTGCAATGCTGCCACCCATCAGGCCAAGAAAATCTCGACGATTCAGCAATCGATCCATCCTTCATCCACCCTGACTTTGCCTAAGCCCGTCTGATGAAACCATGCAATCTTGTATCGCCTATGACGAGCAAGCTCGCACGGTGACCAACGCTTCTGCTCTCATTAGAATAGCAGATTTGGCCGCCATATCTATCTATTTCTTGCGGTTCCCGCCAGCTTCTATGCTGCCGGCATATCAGCGCTCATTCATGGCTTCGATGATCTCTCGCTTGTTGCTTTCAAACGACAGCCTTTCCAGTTGCGACAGAATGGCGTTCTTCGTAGCAGGACTGAAATTCGGATTCTCGATCAGCGTCAAGAGAACATCCACCTTCGCAGATTCGAACGAAAGATTCTTGAATGCCGCCTCGACAAGGTAGGCTTGTGACGATGCGCACAGCCCTTCCCGTGCCGCGATTCTTTTGTAGGCGGAATGTCGGTCCGCATCAAAAGACAGTTTGCCGATGGCATCTATCTCAATAGTATCATCGGTTGACGGATATTCCACGGGAGGCGGTCGCCGGTGCGTCTTCTCTTCGCGCACAACAACAATGCAGCTATTCAGCACCACGGCGGCCAAGAACAACCCGACAAATAGTACGCTGCGCTTCATCTTTTTTCTCCTAACTCGAATATTAACCTGGACTATAAGAGTTTCTCTGCTCCATCAACTAAAGGCAATAGCTAAATGATTGGTAACCAAAACCGCGGCGGCAAGAGGACAAAATCTCTGCAAGCTGTCGTTACCGGGCCTTGCAAAACGAGAATAACGCTTATCGAAATTCGCATTGCTCCATAAATGGTTTGAACCACCTGGGTATATTCGGTAAGATTCCGTGATACAAAACCAGTACTGATTAGCTAAGAATGGGAGGATAAATCGTGAGGCCGCAATCGGACCGCCGGACATTTCTCAAACGCACACTTGTCGGTGGGTTAGGCTTGTTGACGCTCAAAGACAGCCGCTCCGCCCGCGGTTACCGAGCAAATGGAAAGCTCAGTATCGCGCTGATTGGGGTGGCCGGTCGCGGAAACTGGTTTGTCGGCTGCATCCCGAGATTGGGCCAAAATGTGGTGGCGATGTGCGACGTCAACGAGAGAAAGGCAAGCGCCTCGTTCCAGGAGATTCCGACAGCCAAGAAGTACTTCGATTTTCGCCGGATGCTGCACGAGATGGATAAGCAGATCGACGCGGTCGTTATCGCCACGCCCGACCACACTCATGCGGTCGCCAGCGCGATGGCGATGAAGATGGGTAAGCACGTCTTCTGCGAGAAGCCGCTGACACACAATCTCCGCGAGGCGCGCGTACTGCGCGAAATAGCGGCGGCGCAGAAGGTCGCGACCCAGATGGGCAATCAGGGCACCGCCAGCGAGCCTTTCCGTCGGGCCGTCGAGCTTGTCCAGGCCGGCGTCCTCGGCGAGGTACGCGAAGTGCACGCTTGGAACACAAACGGGGGACCGGGCGAAAGGCCCTATCCTTCCGAAGAGCACACGATCCCCGATTATCTGCACTGGGATCTGTGGCTCGGCCCGGCGAAGGACCGCCCATACAATTCTCGCTGGGTCGAGTGGTGGCATGGCTGGCGAGACTTCGGCACGGGTCAACTGGGAAACTGGGCCTCCCACACGATGAATCTGCCGTTCAAGGCCTTGAGACTCGATACGCTCTGGAAGGCTGACGTTTCGTCGGCGCCGAAGCAGCCGTCAGATCGGCTGGCCCGAGTGGAGGCGGAGGTATCTGGAATTCACAAGCACACGTTTCCACGCAGGGAAATCATCCACTATGATTTTCCTGCACGGGCTGACATGCCGCCGGTCAGGATAAACTGGTACAATGGGCCCGGACACGCGCCGGCGCCGCGGGGCCTCATCGAGAATCTCATGGGCCGGCGACTCGACTGGGGCGATGCCGGCGGAAAAAGATGGCAGGACCACGCAGGCTGCCTGCTGGTCGGCAGCGAAGCGATGATTCATTCGACCGGGCACAACATGTCTTTCAGCCTGCTGCCCGAAGACAAATTCAAAGATTTCAAAGGACCGGAACGTTCCCTGCCCCGCTGCAGAGGGCACGAGCAGGAGTGGCTCGATGCCTGCAAAGGTGGGCCGCCAGCAATGTCAAATTTTGACTACGCCGGCCCGCTGGCCGAGTTTGTCCTGTTGGGCAATGTCGCCACGCTGTTTACTGACAAGCTCGAGTTCGACCCGTCAGCCTTGAAAATTGTGAACGTCGCAGAAGCCAATCTTGTCCTGAGCCGTGAATATCGGCAAGGCTGGTCGTTGTAAATGCAGCCCGCCCAGGCCGGACACCTCAGAAAAACACAAAGCGAATTGTTGGTTTAGTTTCCGACCGGGTCCTAAAAAAACTCTCCTGCTGACTTTGCAAACACGAACGGAGGGCGAATCCCGGCGACGGGCCAGCGGCATGGCCAAAAAGGCTTGACTTTTGCGAGTAAATGCGATATTATGTTATTGAAGTCCATTCTGGGGGGTAGTCAACAGAATGGGGGGTGGCTTATAGGGTCCCTATTAAACAAGCAAGTGAAACTGTTTGTTTATGTGGTGATGTGGATTATGAATCTCAGTTATTCAGTATTTCCCATATTGCGGGCCATGGTATTAGCTTTGGTGCTTATCCTGGTCGGCTCAATTCCGACGGCATATTGCCAGGGCGAGGTTGTTACGCTTGTCATTCAGCAGACGCCTATCCGTGGTGGCACGATAAGTCCCAGCGCGGGCATTCACCATTTTGCGCGAGATTCCCAGGTTATTTTGACTGCGGTTGCACAATCCGGCTATCAGTTCAGTTACTGGCTCGGGGACGTCGGTGACCCCACTGCAAACCGCACTACGGTATATCTCAACGGGCCGAAAGTTGTCGTCGCTGTGTTCGAGCCGCTTGAGCGTGAATCTCTTGCCGAGGCATCGTCTGTCGGTCGTGGCGGGGGCGGCGCAGCTATTCCCGCGGCAGGGGACTTTGGGCACCAGGGATGGTCAGATCTGCACGGCTCGGGCAGAAGCGTCCAACAACCGAGCTTGCCACGTTTTCCAGCCGCCGCCATACCCGAACCAGCCACGTTCTTACTGCTGAGCCTGGGTGGGCTTCTTTTGAGAAGGCGATTCCAAGTTAGGCCAGCACGGCCAAAATCCACATAGATGCTACCAATTCAAAACAGCCGGGTGCTATCGAGCAGGAAAGTGACTGGGCCGTCGTTGATGCTGCTTACGTGCATATACTCGCCGAAGACTCCTC
>CAZPJZ010000023.1:0-13612 GCA_964586995.1 uncultured Pirellulales bacterium
AATCAGCACTTGAGCCATCACCGACCAGGCAATCTGCTGACGGCCTTCCGGCAGAGGGGTAAACTGGGGACGAGCCCGTTCGACTCAAACTTGACAGACTAATTGATAAAAGAGGACCTGGATTCAACTCCAGGTCCTAATAGCGGGGGCAGGATTCGAACCTGCGACCTCCGGGTTATGGGCCCGACGAGCTACCAGACTGCTCTACCCCGCGATCGTCGATTCAGTCCACTACTATAACAACAAATCATTTTTTATCAAGGCCATCAAGGCAAGATCACAAATTTTTGCGAATTCGAGCCGCAATGGTCTCAATCACTCCCTCCTGATACTTGTAAGCGGGCCAACGGGCAAACAATCCATCGCCGGTCTTACGTGGAATTATGTGAAAATGCAAATGCTCAACAAGCTGTCCCGCCGCCCTGCCATTATTACATAAGATATTGTAGCCCTGTGCATTCATTGCCGCCGCCACCGCTTTGGCGATCGTGCCGAGGCTCGAGCCTAACCGTCCCAAAAGCTCAGCCGGACATTCGTGCAACTGCTCAACGTGCTGCTTTGGAACGACCAGAGTGTGACCGTCACTGATCGGGCCAATATCCAGGAATGCAAGGACGACCTCGTCCTCAAAAATCCTGGTAACCGGAATCCGTCCGGATACTATATTGCAGAACACACAGTCATTCACTGTCACAGCACTCTTTCAGTCAAGAACCACCTTGTCCTTACTGGCCCGCTTCGTCCGGCTGCTTGGCGGTCGCGTCTTGCGCTTCGGACTCAGCAGGCTGTTCGGCTTGGTCAACCTCTTTGGCCTCGACGGCCTTTGGGGCTTTTTTGCGGGAGCGTTTCTTGCCCGCGACCTTGGCTTCCTTCTTGGGGCTCTCATCAGGCCCTACGAATTGCAGCAGCACGAGCTGACCATTATCTCCCAGTCTTCGCAACGACAGATGGATGATCCTGGTGTAACCGCCCTGCCTATCGAGGTACCGAGGGCCCAGCTCGCTGAACAGCTTTCCAATGATCGTGCCTTTCTTAACGGCTTTGCCGTCTTCGTAATCGAGAATGTCCCGATTGCCCAGCATGGCAATCGCCCGCCTCCTGGCTGCCAATGTGCCCTGCTTGGCCAGCGTAATCAACTTCTCGGCAAAGGCCTTGACCTCTTTGGCTTTGCCGATGGTTGTTGAAATGGTTTCGTGCTCAATCAGCGACGAGACCAGATTTCGCCGCAAGGCCAAACGGTGCTCGCTCGTTCTGCTTAACTTACGTCCTGCTACTTTGTGACGCATATGCTCATATTCCTAACCCGGCATAGCCGGAACCAAACAGGTACACAATTTCACTGCTAAGAGGCCACTCTACCGGCGCCGGACGGATTTGCACCGGCGAACCACCTATCTATCAGAGGCACTTTCGGCCGGTACGGTCATTCCCAGAGACAAACCTATATCGGCGAGCTTTCTCTTTATTTCCCGCAAACTCGTTTTGCCGAAGCTGCGAATCTTCAGCAAGTCCGCGTCGGTCATTTGCACCAATTGGGACACCTTTTCAACTTTCACCGATTCAAGACAGTTGCTGGCTCTTACCGACAGCTCCAATTCCTGAATGGGCATGTTCAGTTTTCTGGTCAATTCCTCGTCAAATGCCTGCTCTTCGAGTCCTTGTTCAGCGACCTGGCCGGCAATGGTTTGCTCTCCAACCTCGCAATACTGTACGAACGGATTTATGTGTTTTCGCAATATCTTGGCAGCCTCTACAAGGGCCATCTCAGGCGTGATGGTCCCATTGGTCCAGATTTCCAAAACCAGTTTGTCGTAATTGGTTCGCTGGCCCACTCGGGTGTTTTCGGTGGTATAGCGAACTCTGGTCACCGGCGAGTAGACGGCATCGAGCAATATCCTGCCGATTTCCTGGTCGAATCTGTCCGCGCTGGCAATTCTTTCGGAGGCCGGCACGTAGCCGCGGCCGTTTTCGACTACCATTTCCATTTCGAACTTAACGTCTTCGGTCAGGGTGGCCAAGACAAGGTCTTTATTTACGACTTCTATGGCGGGGCCTGCGACGATGTCGGCAGCCCTTACGACGCCGGCCTTGTTTGCCGAAACCGTCATCGTCTTGGGGCCGGCGTCCTGAAGCCGAATGACAAGGCTCTTGACATTCAAAACGATATCGGTGGCATCCTCCATTACTCCGCGTATCGGAGTAAACTCGTGGTCAACGCCTGCTATTTTGATGGACGTAACGGCGCTGCCCTCCAATGACGAAAGCAGCACGCGTCTGAGGCTGTTGCCGATGGTGGTGCCGAAGCCTTGCTCAAACGGCTCGATAAAAAATCGGCCGTATTTGTTGGTTGATACCCTCTTGTCCCGCTCGACACGAGTAGGCAACTCCATACCACGCCATGTAATTCGCATACCGGCCTCCGATCAAAAACTCAAACATCAAAACGACGGGGCAAAAAACAGATTCTTGGGGGCCCTGCCCTTGAATTCCGGCTGACTGTTTCGCATCCTGACTGTCCATATTGCGGCGCCACCGAGCTACCTCGAACAGAACTCGATGACCAACTGTTCTTCTACTGGAATCTGGACATCCTCTCGAGCGGGCAATCCAACGATGGCGGCTTCCGGCTTCTCACGGTCCAACTGTAACCAGCTCTGGGTGGTGAAATTGGGATTACTGTCCAACTGTTGCTTCACCTTCTTGATACTTCTTTCGGAGCCGACCACCGTTATCTTGTCACCCACCTTCGTAATATAATCGCCAACATCCACCTTGCGCCCGTTCACACACACATGCCCGTGGACAATCAGTTGGCGCGCCGCCTTGCGGGACGGCGCAAAATTCAGCTTATATACTACGTTATCCAAACGTCTTTCCAACAGTTGCAGCAAGGTCGCACCGGTATTGCCTTTCGTTCGCTGAGCGATGCGGAAGCACATCATAAACTGTCGCTCGAGCAGTCCGTAATACCTCTTGACCTTTTGCTTTTCGCGCAGCCGAACGGCGTATTCGCTTGCCCTGCCTCTGCGCCAGCCGTGCATACCGGGAGCCAGATTCCGCTGTCGCCTTTCAATCTGACACTTGGCTGTTTCACATTTGATCCCCTTGAGGAACAGCTTGACCCCTTCCCGGCGACAAACCTTACAAGATGGCCCAAGATAACGTCCCATTTCCTGTCTTTCTCCAAAAAAGTTCCCGCGGACTGTGACCTATATTCGCCTTCGCTTTGGCGCTCGACACCCGTCATGTGGTATAGGGGTGACATCTTCTATCGAGGCAATGCGTAGTCCGACCTGCTGTAGCGCTGAGATAGCTGACTCCCGGCCGGCCCCAGGCCCCTTGACTCGGATCTCCACCTCACGGACCCCGTTGCGAATGGCGGCATTGGCGCAACTTTGCGCGGCCTGCTGAGCGGCAAAAGGCGTGCTTTTGCGAGAGCCCTTGAAGCCAATACAACCAGCAGAACTCGAGCAGATCGTGTCCCCATCCAAATCCGTGACCGTAATCAAAGTATTGTTGAAAGTCGCTTTGATGTGGACAATAGCTCGAGCCAAGTTTTTTCTGACTTTTCGTTTCGCCCCTTTTGCCATAATTCTCCCGTACTATGTCTGTTAGTCATCAATCATGAAAAATCACTTTTGTTATTGCCGCAAAACCGGTCTTACACCGCGCCCAGCCGCTCATCAACGTTTTTCCTTTACCCCCTTCTTTCCTGCGACTGTCTTTCGGGGGCCTTTCCGGGTCCGAGCGTTACTTTGAGTGTGCTGGCCACGAACGGGCAGGCCTTTTCTGTGGCGAATGCCCCGGTAGCAGCTTATATCTCGCAGCCGGGCAATATTCTGGGCAACCTGTCTGCGAAGCTGGCCTCCCACAATGTAATTGCGGTCGATAATCTGGGTCATTCGGCTAAGCTCATCCTCGCTGAGCTTACCAGCCTTTGTACCTTTCTCGATCCCGGCTTCTTTCAAAATCTGTCCCGCGGTATAGATGCCTATACCCGGAATGTAAGTCAGAGAAACCCAGATAGCCTTTTCATTGGGAATGTCCACACCCACTATTCGCGGCATATCAGCTCCTTATGATGCTCTGTTTGTCCGTGTATTATACACGATAAAGAACACCGCTAACCTTGACGTTGTTTATGTCGCGGGTTCGTGCAAATCACCCGCACGACGCCTTTGCGACGAATAATCTTACAATTCTCACAGATACGTTTAACAGAGCTTCTTACTTTCATATTTGACGCCCAAATTGTTTGGCGATCATCCTTATACTCCTGACGGCGCCGAGTTTTATCCTACACGCAAGCTAATGTCGCAAAACGATTCGGCCTCTGTTCAAATCATAAGGCGACATTTCGACAGTCACCATATCGCCCGGCAGAATTCGGATGAAATTCATGCGCATCTTGCCCGAGACATGGGCCAAGACCTTATGGCCGTTTTCCAGCTCAACTCGAAACATGGCGTTCGGCAAAGCTTCGGTCACCTTGGCCTGCAGCCTTATCGTGTCCTTCTTCGCCATAGGCATCTCCGAAGCAACAAGCCAAAAACCATTGGACCAAGATTGCGCTGCCTTGTCCGACACATACATCAGCAACTATTCTTCAGCTTTTCACTATTTGACCGTCAAAACCTCGCAGCCATCTTTCACAATCGCGATCGTATGTTCAAAATGCGCCGAACATTTACCGTCCTTGGTCACGACCGTCCATCCATTCTTTAAGGTCCGCACGGCATGGGAGCCGGCGTTAATCATAGGCTCAACCGCCAAAACCATTCCTTCGGTCAGAATAATATCATTGGCCAGCAGCTCGTCGCTCACGAAATTGGGGACTCTCGGCTCTTCGTGCATTTTTTTGCCGATTCCGTGCCCCACAAATTCTCTGACTACCGAGAAGCCGGCCGATTCTGCACACTGCTGTATCCTGGCAGCTATCTGGCTCCACCTGACGGCGGGTCTGGCTTCTGCTATCGCCAGCTCCAGCACCTGCCTGGTCACTTCCATGAGCCGGCGCTTGTCTTCGGAGATTTCGCCTATCCCAATCGTGACGGCGGCGTCTCCACAATAGCCGTCAAGCCTGGCGCCAAAATCAACGCTCAAGATATCGCCCTGTCTAAGCGTTGTGCTGTCCGAGGGGACCCCGTGCACTACCTGCTCGTTTATTGAGGCGCAAATGGCGCCTGGAAACGGCAGCCGAGCATGCGGACTACGCACGCCTTTGAAAAGGGCCTGTGCTCCCGCCTTTGCTGCCATTTGCGCCGCGATGCCGTCCAGTTGTCCGGTAGTCACGCCCGGCTTGGCAACCTCTGTCAATTTTGAAAGAACATCTGCCACAACAGCGCCTGCCCTACGCATCAATTCAATCTCTCTGCGGCTCCGAAGCGTTATGGCCATTTAACTTAGTTTCTCGTGTTCTATGGCGGCTATCATGCATCAGGCTCTGGCAACCGCGTCCAACTCTGCGAATATCAGGTTGCTTACTTCGTCGGCGCTACCGTTGGCATCAATATCGTAAATGGTTTTGCCATCGTCTTTATAGTACTTCACCACCGGCTCGGTCTGTTCGTGATAGGTCTTCAGACGATTGGCCACCACTTCAGGGCTGTCGTCGGACCGTTGAATCAGCCTGGTGCCGTCGTGGTCGCAAACGCCGTCAACTTTTGGCTTCAGATTCTTAACGTGGTAGACACCGCCGCATTTCGGGCAGCTTCGCCTGCCGGTCATACGCTCAGTTATTACCTGGTCATCTATCTGCAGACTTAAAATAGCGTCGATGCCTTGATTGCTTCGAGCCAACGAGCGGTCCAGCTCCACAGCCTGATGGACGGTCCTTGGGAAACCGTCCAAGACGAAACCGGCAGCCGGGGCCTTCTTGATGGCGTCCATCATCATCTCCACTACGATCTGGTCCGGCACAAGCTGACCGGCATCCATATAGCCCTGCGCTTTCTTGCCCAGCGAGGTGCGTTGGGCTCGTTGCTGTCTTAATATGTCCCCGCTGGATAAATGAGACAGACCATACCGCTGTGCAATACGCTTACACTGGGTTCCTTTGCCTGCACCAGGGGCACCCAGCAAGACTATTCTCATGCATACGCCCCTTTTATTCGACCGGCTCCACTGAAGCCCTCATAGCTGCGCATCAAGAGGTTCGCCTCAATTTTCTGCACCAGGTCCAAGGAGACGCTGACCACTATCAGCAATCCGGTGCCGCCCAAATAGGCCGTCACCTCCCACGAGATTCCCAACGAGACTGAAACCACAGTTGGTACGACCGCGATGACCGCCAGGAAAGCAGCTCCGAAGTAGGTGATCCTGGTCATTACGGTCTCCAAGTATTCTGCGGTTCTGCGTCCCGGTCGAAGTCCCGGGATAAAGCTTCCGGAGTCCCGCAAGTTTTTGGCCACTTCCTTGGGCTGAAATTGCACCGTGACCCAAAAATAAGCGAACAAGAATATCAACAACATATACAAAACATTGTAGGTATAGGCGTCTAAGCTAAACGCCTCCTTTAGAGTCTGAAGAAACTCCGACCCGCCGAACCTGTCTGCCAACTGCCCAACGATGATGGGCGGAAACATCATAAAGCTGGATGCAAAGATTATCGGCATCACTCCTCCGTGATTGACCCGCAGGGGCAAATAGTGCCTCTGACCGCCGTAGACCCGCCGACCCCGCATCTGTTTGGCCTGCTGAATCGGTATCCGGCGCTGGCCTTGCGTTATTAATATTGCGCCGGCCACAACAAATACGCCCGCTGCCACCAAGAACAGCAGCTTGGCCGGGCCAATCGTACCGGGCGGCGGTGCGACGGTGAAGTTCATATTCTGCAAAAGCCACCAGATGGCCCAGGGCATTCTGGAAATGATGCCCGCCATAATAATCAGACTAATGCCGTTGCCTATACCATATTCGTCGATCTGCTCACCAAGCCACATTAGAAAGATAGTGCCAGCCGTCATGCCGACCACGCCCATAATAGTGGCTTGAGTCGCCATGCCGGGATAAGTCAATCCGCTGCCTCCCAGCAGCTTCATAAACATTATGGACTGAATAACACATATCAGCACGGTCAAGTATCGCGTGTACTCCTGTATTTTTTTGTAGCCGGTCTGCCCCTCCTGGCGCAGCTTCTTCAAAGCCGGAACCACCTCCCCCAGGAGCATCAGAATGATTGATGCGGTAATGTAGGGCATAATCCCAAGGCTGAACAGACTACTGCGGCTCAAGGTTCCACCGGTAAACATCTGCATCATTTCGGCAGCCCTGGCCAAAGGACTGTCCGACGGCCGGTCTCCCGCTATCTTGGTTATTGCCGAGTAGTCGAAACAGGGAACCGGAATATGAAAACCAATCCGGTAGATGACCAGCAGCGCCACGGTAAAGAGAATCTTGTTGCGCAAGTCTTGGATTCTGAATATATTAAATACTGTTGCGATCATCCTTATCCTCGAGGTCTTGCAGGACCGCACCAAAGAGCTAACAAACCGTCGAATTCAGATTCTCAATTCTTCCGTTTCAGCCTTGCCGCTCTTGGCCTATTCTTTTGGTTGTGCCCCCACAACCAACGATTTTCTGTTCAGCGGCCCTGCTGAACCTATGGGCTGTCACCTGCAACTTCTTCGTCAGCTCGCCGTCGCCGAGAATCTTGACCTTACTTTTGCAACTGGGAATCAGGCCCGCCTTTGATAATTGCTCCACTCCCACGTCGGCACCGTCCTCGAATCTCTCCAACTGAAAGACGTTGACAACGTCAAACCTGGTCCCGAACCTGTAATTACCAAAGCCACGTTTCGGCAATCGTCGAAACAGCGGCATCTGACCGCCTTCATGGAGCGAGCGAACCATAGCGCCGCTCCTGCTAAGGCTGCCTTTGGTCCCACGGCCGCAAGTCTGACCGTGGCCGGTCCCCGAGCCTCTGCCAACGCGCTTGCGAGCCTTATGCCTACCTGCAACCGACGTGATTTGGTAATTCAGCATTTCAGTCACCTGATTGTTGGACGTTGAGCGTCACGCCGCGGAGAGACTCAACCTGTTCTTTGTTGCGCAGCTTACGTAGTCCGTCTAAGGTAGCCCTAACAACATTTTTGGCCGAGGTGCTTCCGTAAATCTTCGTAAGTACATCCTGCACGCCAGCATACTCCAGTACTGCTCGAGCGCTGGAGCCGGCTATGACCCCGGTGCCGGGACTGGCGGGCACCAAGACTATCTTTGTCGCCCTGAACTTGCCGATCGTCTGGTGTGGGATCGTCCGCGCGGCTAAGGCGATACGAAGCAAGGACTTCTTGGCGTCTTTTATTCCTTTCTCGACAGCCAACGGGACTTCATTAGCCTTGCCGTAACCGATGCCTACTGTCCCGGCGCGGTCTCCAACCACAACCAAGGCCGCAAAGCTGAACCTGCGACCTCCCTTGACCACTTTGGCACAGCGGAACACCTTCACGACCGTGTCTTCCAGCGGTTTTTCTTCTTGAGCAGCTACGATAGCGGGTTCTGCCTGCAATTGTCTTCTCCAGAGTTCCGTTAATCTGTTCTAAAAAACCAATCCGGCCTTTCTGGCCGCTTCGGCAAGGGCCCTGACCCTGCCGTGATACTTATAGTAGTTGCGATCAAAGCAAACACACTTGATACCGACTCCCAGAGCGCGTTTGGCGATGGCTTCGCCCACTAAGGCCGCCGCCTTCTTGTTGCCGGCGTTGGACATCTGATCGCGCAGGCCTTTGACCCTCGAACTGGCCGATACCAATGTTACGCCCGCTACGTCATCTACGATTTGCACATAAATGTGCCGGTTTGAACGAAACACGGACAGTCGGGGTCGGTCCGGCGTTCCAAAAACCTTCTTCCGCACATGATATTTGCGTCTCAGTGCCGCTTTTTTTACCTGGTCAATCTTCATACAAATCGAGTTCCAATTAGGCCGTGCCCGAAGCAAATGCTTTGCCAACCTTGCGACGCACATGTTCGCCTACGTAGCGGATACCCTTGCCCTTGTAGGGTTCCGGTGGTCTGATCTTGTGTATATCGGCGGCGAACTGTCCCAGTTGGTGCTTGTCTATCGAGAAAAGTGTGAACCTGGCCGGTACATCGTCCCCTCTGGTGGCAGCGGTCTCAATGGTCACTTTTACGACTTTGGGTATTGGCCTCTCGACAGGATGCGAGAAACCCACCTGCAAGGCCAGTTTTCCGCCCTGCTCCTTGACACTAAAGCCGGTACCGTATATCTCCAGCTTCTTTTCAAAGCCCTTGCTCACACCCGCCACCATATTGGCAATTAAGGCCCGGACCGTCCCGTGTAACTGTTTGCTCAATCGATCTTCTGGACGCTCATTCTTGACGCAAATATGCCCGGCATCCTTGTCAACCTCTACCTTGATCGAGGCTGGACAGTCCATCTGCAGGCTGCCCAAAGGACCTGACGTCGTAATAGAGGCCCCTTGCTGCTCGATTTTCACCCCCGCTGGGATAGTAATAGGTTTTTTCCCGACACGACTCATCAGCTCACCGTACAAAGCACCTCGCCGCCCACGTTGGCACCGCGGCAATCTCTATCGCTCATGACCCCTTTGCTGGTCGAGACAACGGCAATACCCATTCCCCCTAAGACCCGCGGCAACTCGTCCACGGATGAATAGATCCTGCAGCCCGCCTTACTCGTCCTGGTTATTTCATTTATTACGCAGCGGCCCTGCTGGTCGTATTTGAGAGCGATTCTTAGGATTCCTTGTTTGCCATCGTCGATCCGGTCAAAATCCTTGATATAACCTTCCTTCTTCAGAACCGCGGCAATGTCCTGGCAAATGTTCGACGCTCTGACGGTAACATGCTCGCTGTTTATCCTTGCCGCGTTCCGAATTCTGGTCAGCATATCAGCTATCGGGTCGCTCCAGCTCATACACTCATGCCTCGCCTCTAATGGTCTCGGTCCTAATCAAACACGCGCGACTGCTCACGGCTCACCAACTGGCTTTCCTGACTCCCGGTATTTTGCCTTCGTTAGCCAGCGTTCGGAAGCATATCCGGCAGATTTTGAACCTGCGGTAAACCGCCTTTGATCTTCCACAGAGCTCGCAACGCGTATATTGTCTGACCCGGAATTTCTGTTTCTTTCGTGCCTTGTTTTCCAGCGCTTTAGTCGACATTCATACGGTCCTTTTTCCGTACATCATACTGGCCAGAACGCTATCCTTTGATAAAGCCACCGGCTACTGTTTCCTGAAAGGCATGCCGAACAGCGATAGCATGGCTCTGGCCTCTTCGTCCGTCCGTGCGGTGGTTACAAAGGTTATGTTCATACCCTGCTGAACCTCAATCTGGGCCGGGTTGATCTCCGGAAAGACACTCTGCTCGGCCAAGCCCATGGAGTAATTACCTCTGCCGTCAAAACTCTTGGGGCTAAGACCCCGGAAGTCCCTTACTCGCGGGATCGCAAGATTGATGAGTCTATCCATAAACTCATACATTCGTACGCCGCGAAGAGTGACCTTCAAGCCGATTTCGTTACCCTGGCGAAGTTTGAAACTCGAAACACTCTTTTTCGCTTTGCAGACGGCGGGCATCTGGCCCGTAATCATCATCAGGTCTTTCTTGGCTGACTCGAGAAATTTCTTGTCTTGGGTCGCTCGGCTCACGCCCATAGAAACAACGATCTTTTCCATGTGGGGCACTGCCATAGGACTCTTGTAGTCGAATTCCTTGGTCAGCTCCAGGACAACCTTGGACTTATATATGTCTTTCAAACGTGCCATTGCACTTCCCGTCGTCTTTTCTCGACCACGCCTGGGACACAATCAGCGCCGGCAGGCTGCTGGCTGTCTACGGACTACTGCTTTACCTTTCTGACGACCCCGATTTCGGTGCCGTCGGCGGCGACCCGTCTCTTGCTGCCATCCTCTTTTACCTGATAACGAACTCTGCTGCCCTTGGAGCTTTTTGGATTCACGGGCAGCACGTTACTGATATGGATGGGCTGCTCCACATTTATCCGGCCTCCCTGAGGGTTCTTACGTGAAGGCCGGACATGCTTCTTCGCCACGTTGTGGCCCTGTACTACAACTTTGTGCTTTTCGGGTATCACACGCAGCACTCTGCCTGTAGCGCCTTTATGGTCACCTGCCATGATTTCAACCGTATCGCCTTTTTTTACATGTAGTGCCATATCCCTGTCATACCACCTCGCCTGCCAGCGAGATAATCTTCATATAGTTTTTTTCACGCAACTCACGAGCAACCGCACCGAAAATCCTGGTTCCTATCGGATTACCCTCGTTGTCAATCATCACCGCCGCGTTGCTGTCAAATCGCACATAGCTGCCATCGGAACGTCTGACCGGGGTCTTGGTACGAATAATAACGCATTTGTGCACTTTCTTGTCGTCCAACTGGCAGGTCGGCAGAGACTTTTTTATCGCCACGCAGACGATGTCTCCCACCGTAGCCACAGCACGGGTGAACTTGCCCCGGGCTCCGCTCTTTCCGAGCACCCTGATGCACAAAGCCGACTTGACACCTGAGTTGTCGGCTATGTCCAACATTGTTTCTTGCTGAATCACGTTATTGCTCTGGTAAGATTCCTTTACGTCTCACGGTCCGGCTGCGGCCGAGGATTCGCCCGCTAAACCTGCACCGCCTTTTGTACAACCTTGAGCAGACGCCAGCTCTTGGTCTTGCTGTAGGGCCTGCATTCGGCGATTTCGACCAGGTCACCGACAGCGGCCTGGTTGCGCTCGTCATGGACGCCAAGCTTCGTTCTGCGCCGTACGTATTTCTTGTATTTCGGATGCCTGACCCTGTAATCAATGGCAACCTTAATGCTCTTATTCCCACTGTTGCTTACGACTAAGCCGGTTAAGGTTTTTGGCTTTCCTTTTTCCATGTCTGACACCCATCGATCATCGCAAGGCCAAACCCACGCCTTCTAAGGCGTCTGGGTCTTGGCGTGCAATATCGTTTTGACCCTCGCAATGTCCCGCCTGACGTTGCGCATCGCTTTGGAATTCTCCAGGGTCTCCGTGACCGCCTGGCTGCGTAAATCAAACAAGCGCCTTTGCAGCTCCTGCAGCGCATTTTCAAGTTCATCCCGGCTCATTTCACGATACTGCTGCGCCTTCATCTGGCAGCCCCTTTTTACACCGAACGCCTTCGCCTGATAAACCTGCATCGAATCGGCATCTTGTGCGCAACCCTGAGCAATGTCTGTTTGGCCACCTCCTCAGTTACTCCTCCCACTTCAAAACAGACCTGACCCGGCCTGACCCTGGCGACCCAGAACTCGGGCTCTCCCTTGCCTTTTCCCATCCGAGTCTCCAAAGGCTTGGAACTGACCGGTTTATGCGGAAACAATCTGAGATAGACCTTGCCCTCACGATGCAGAAAATGTGTGGCAGCAACCCGGCCGGCTTCGATAGTCTTAGCGCTTACCCAACTGGCCTCCAGCGCTTGCAGTCCGTAGTCGCCAAAGGCGACAAAATTGCCTCGAGCGGCATGACCTTTCATCCGGCCTCGCTGGCTTTTGCGATACTTCACTCTTTTCGGCATCATTGCCATTTTTTTGCCTCAACAATTACGACGTACACAACGCCGCATTGGCTCCGACCTGCCGCCGCCTGAAATCGCACAACGGCTATGTAGTCTCTTGCCCGCCGGCATTATCCGGGCCCTGCGCCGCCGCCTGACCGCCGTGGACCACCATATCCCTGTCTGCCGCCGGCGCAACCTTATGCGCAGGCCGTCCGCCAGCCGCTTCTGTATGTCTCAGCGGACGTGACCGCCGACGGGGGGTGCGCTCCGGCTCCTCGCCGAACTTGCCTTTATAAATCCACACTTTAACCCCGATGGCTCCATAGGTCGTTCTGGCCGTCGCCGTAGCATAATCTACATTGGCATCCAGAGTATGCAGCGGGATGCTGCCAAGCTTCTGGGTTTCTTTCCGCGCCATCTCGGAGCCTGCCAGTCGTCCTGCGCAGACAATTTTGACCCCTTTGGCGCCACTATTCATCGCTGATTCGCAATATTGCTTCATCGTTCGTCTAAAGGAGGCCCGCTTGGATAGTTGTTCGGCAATGGCTTCGGCCACCAGAGTCGCATTCAGGTCCGGCTCTTTTATCTCAACGACGTTGACACTTACTTTTCGGCCTGTCATCTCTTCCAGCTCTTCCCGCAGCCTGTCTACGTCGCCGCCTCGGGGACCGATGACCACGCCGGGACGAGCACTATGCAACGTGACGTTTACCTCGTTGCGCGTCCGGATTATCTCGATCTTCGCCACGGCCCCTCTGGGCATACTCCGGTTGAGTTTCTCGTCGACGTGTCTGCGGATTCTCTGGTCCTCGACAAGAAAATTGCCGTAACTATCCTTGGGGGCAAACCAGGTGCTTTGCCATCCCAGCCTGATGCCGGTCCTAAGACCTATTGGTGATGTTTTCTGGCCCATGGTCCTTTAGTCTGGTATATCGTACCGTACCTTTTCCACTTCAACTATCTTGTCCTTTTTGCCTACGTTTGCGTCACTATAACATGGATGTGGCAGGCCTTCTTGCGGATCGGATGTGCTCTGCCCCTGTCCTTGGGTATCCACCTTTTCGTACCGATGCGGATTCCTGCCTCATCG
>CAZPJZ010000024.1:0-13558 GCA_964586995.1 uncultured Pirellulales bacterium
ACATAGACGGATTGACCGGCAAGGCCAGAAGAATACACCGGGATTTTGGCCAAGAGCTCCGCTACAAGCAGATACCTCAACAGCAGTACACCGAGCTGCGCTCGCTCAGCGGAGATATCCGCGATCATCTTGAGACTGCTTTTGCAAGCCAAGACGCAAGCCAAATAGCCCGGAACATTGAATATGTATTGCAATACGAGCAGGACGAGAGATTCAAAGGCACGGCGGCGGAAGGCTTCTTTGAACTGGCCAGAACGTTTAAGGAGACCGTTGCTCAAATCGACCCTTCGGCAGGCTCAGGGCAAGCTTTGCGCAAACGTCACGAATACGAGCAGGACCTTACCGAAGTCGAGCATATACTTTTCGGCTCAAGGCAGCAACCCGGTCTGTTAGGTCCTCGGCCGAATGAACCATTACCGGTGCTGGCCATGAATCGCTACGGCGCCACACGCTGGGATGTCGCCCAGTCACTGCTTGATCAGTTATTCTGGCCCGTGCAGTGGATCGAACAGGGACCCGGCAAGCCGCGAGTCCAAGTTCGAACGTCTCGGCTGGAGCGATTTGCCGGAACCAAACTGGAACCATTGTTCGGCTATGTCGAGCAAAACCTGGATGAGATGCTCAGGCCCAAATGGACCTTTTATTGGCGCTACTTAATTGATGACAGTACTCCAGGACACTATTTCGGCGGTATTGGTCCCGAAATTCTGGGAACCGTTATCCTGACACTTCTGAGTATGCTGTTTGTAGTTCCCCTTGGGGTAATATCAGCGGCTTACCTGGTGGAGTGTGCACCTGATAGCCTTGCCGTCAGGATTATCCGCACGTGCATCAACACCCTTGCCGGTGTGCCCAGCATTGTCTTTGGGCTGTTCGGCTTAGGATTCTTCGTTCTGTACTTTTTGCCTCTTTTCGGCGCCCCTTCTAAGCCCTGTATCTTAGCGGGGTCGATGACTCTGGCGGTACTGACTTTGCCGGTGATGATCCGGGCAAGTGAAGAGGCGATTCGTTCCGTACCTCAGACATATAAGGAGGCATCTCTGGCATTGGGAGCAAGTCGTTTTCGTAGTTTTGTAACCGTGACTCTGCCTGCCGCTCTTCCGGGAATTCTAACGGGGATTATACTCAGCTTGAGCCGGGTTGCCGGCGAAACCGCCCCGATTCTATTTACCGCGGCAGTGGCCGTGGGTCCGATACCGAAATCCATATTCCATTCGACCAGGACGCTGTCCTATGGAAGCTGGGACATGGCGGTCGGCGACAGATTATCGGCAATAGTACCTCACAACCAGTATGGCATGGTAGTTGCACTGGTAGTACTTGTCCTGTGTCTGAATGGCGTGGCTATTGTGCTGCGCTGGAGAGTTTTCAAGAAGCTCAAAGGGCATTGAAAATCGATGGTTTGTACGGTTGAGCGACAGAGCAAAATGCCCATGCAGAAAGGTGATAATAAGATGCCAACATCTGCACTGCAAGCTTTGCAGAATAATGCGAGGGGATTAGGAACTGCACGGCCAATAGATGTGCAAACCAACAAAGACACTTTCGCCCAGCGGAGATTGTTGAGTTGCGAGTGTCCGCTGATAAAGGCCGAAAACTTCAGCCTCTATTATGGTTCGACCGTGGGCGTCAAAGATATAACCATGGATATCTACCCCTGTAGCGTCACAGCCATAATCGGGCCCAGCGGTTGTGGCAAGAGCACATTTTTGCGAAGCATTAACCGGATGAACGACCTGATACCGCATGTTAGCACCTGCGGCAAGCTTCTCGTAGACGGCCAGGATGTGTACGATAAGCGGGTGAATCTGGTGAACCTGCGCCAGCAGATCGGTATGGTTTTTCAAAAGCCGAATCCGTTCCCCAAAAGCATATTTGACAACGTGGCGTATGGACCGAGGCTGCAAGGTGCAAGAAAAAACTCTTCGCAGCTTCAGCAAATTGTTGAGGAAAGCCTCAAAGCCGCTGCGCTATGGGATGAAGTCAAGGATAGCCTGAGAAAATCAGCGTTAGCGCTTTCAGGTGGACAGCAACAGCGACTTTGTATTGCACGTGCATTAGCTACCAAGCCGCGAATCATGCTTATGGATGAACCTTGTTCATCGCTCGACCCATTGGCCACGGGGAAAGTTGAGGACCTCATAGGCCAACTTCAGAACTCCTATACGATTGTAATAGTCACTCATAATATGCAGCAGGCAGCCAGAGTCAGTGAAAGGACAGCGTTTTTCTGCCTTGGTGAGCTTATCGAGTACGATCTGACTTCAAAAATCTTTGGCAATCCGAGCAAAAGACAGACCGAAGATTATATCACTGGAAGGTTTGGTTAAAGCTATGGTTGAGCAGAATGAAAACAAAATTTGGAAAATTAGAACCATCAAGAATTACCCCGATGCACACAATCACATATTGGTGGGCAAGGTCTTACAGATAACAGATTCTTATGTCCGTTTGCATTGCAAGACGTATCATTTTGGTAAGGTGGTTTGTGGGCCTAAAGACGTCCAGATCGGAAATCTTATGGTTAGAGTTGTTCCCTGGAGCCGAATTGAGATAATCAATGAGCTCCCGGATTCGTTCGATTACGTAAAAAACACTTTAATTACAGATAAACAAGGCGAAGTTTTGTTCCGAGATAGTCGGTGGTCCTTTCCTCTTGGGTCCTGGGCTAAGGAAGAACTGGCAGAAGTAAAATACTAAGCCGGAAAAAGGACAGTTATGCCGCTGCACTTGCAGAGAGAAATCGAAGGTCTCAAAAAACAGATACTAACCCTGGGCGCAATGGTTGAGCTTAGCGTCCGCGAGGCAACATTGGCGATTGAAACTCGCGACGAAGTTCTTGCCCGAAATGTCATTGAAAAAGACATCAAGATTGACCAAAAGGAAGTCGAGATAGAAGAGAGCTGTCTGAAAATCCTTGCACTACATCAGCCGGTCGCGGTCGATTTACGGTTCATTGTCGCCGTGCTCAAGATAAACAATGACCTCGAACGGATTGGCGACCTGGCAGTCAACATCGCCGAGCGGGCGGTTTTTCTTGCCGGTGTAGCTAAACCAAGTATTTCATTTGATTTTGCAGGAATGGCTAAGACTGCTCAGGCGATGTTGAAAAAAAGTATAGATGCTCTGGTAAATCTAAGCGTTGAGCTGGCTAAAGATGTTTGTGCAAGCGATGACGCAGTTGATGCAATGAACAGGCAGATGTATCTAAAAGTCCAGGAATCTATCAGGTATCATCCGGAGCAGATGGAGTCGCTTATTCATCTGCTCTCGGTCTCACGTCACTTGGAACGAATAGCCGACCATACTACCAATATCGCCGAAGATGTCATATATATGATTGCAGGCGAGATTGTCCGGCACAAGACCGAAGAATACAAATCGCACGTCCACCACTAACGGTGGCCATCCGCAATGCAAATGCCTAAAATGCCTAAAGTGAGCTAAAGTGCCTAAATTGTAACTTTAGACACTTTAGGCACTCTTAACTTTAGGCACTTTAAAAAAGTTTTGCTAAGCAAATGCCCGCCCGTTAAAATCCCTATGCTATGAGTGCAAGGCCAAAACTTGTCTTGGTAGTTCTGGTAATATTCCTTGCTGCTGGCTGCGGCGAACAGGTTGATCCGAACCAGCCTGCAGGTTTTATACAAATCAAAGGTTCGGATACCATCGTTAACGCCGTCCAGAAAGTCAGCGAAGAATTTATGAAAGACTACCCTTACGTGTTTGTGGCAATAACAGGCGGCGGCAGCGGGGTGGGAATCGCATCTCTAATAAACAAAACCTGTCACGTGGCATCAGCCTCACGCCAGATGAAACCCAAGGAAATACAAATCTCCAATAAGCGCGGCGTCTTCCCCAGGGAATTCGTAGTCGCATACGACGGAATTGCTGTCATCGTAAACAAAAATAATCCCGTCGATAAATTGAGTGTTGGCGACCTACACAGGATATTTACCGGAAAGGCAACTAATTGGAAGGAATTTGCAGGTATGGACCTTTCTATCGTTACACTCTCGCGTGAGGTCAGTTCCGGCACGCACATATATTTCAAAGAGGAGGTAATCCAGCTCGGCCAAAAGGACATCGCCGAAGAGTTCTCCCCCCAAACGCTTTTGTTGACTTCTTCGCAAGCCATTGTCGAGGAGATTGCAGCCAATGAAGCTGCGATTGGTTATCTGGGCATGGGTTATGTCTGTGATCGCTGCAAACCGTTGTTGGTAGCCAAGGACGGTGGGTTTTATCCGCCTAACGTTGATAATGTCATTAAGAAGACATATCCACTTTCCAGGCCACTCTACTTTTACACGGACGGCGAACCAAAAGGGCCAGTGAAGCTGTTCATCGATTTTACGTTGGGGCCCGTCGGGCAGCGGCAATTCGTGGAAACCGGTTTTGTGCCGATAGGAGAAACGGTTGTTAAGGAAGATTAGCGAGCACATAATAGAATCGTTGATACGACTGAGTGGGTTGTTGGTTATCCTTTTCGTCTTTTTGATATTCTTGCTGCTGCTCAAAGAGTCGCTTTCATTGTTTGGCCTATACCCCATCGGGAAATTCTTGTTTGGCACGAAGTGGCTGCCTATTTCGGAACCGCCCAGCTTTGGCGTGGTTCCACTGTTGGTCGGCTCCATACATGTTACCGTTGGGGCGATTCTTATTTGTGTACCGCTGGGAGTTGCCTCGGCCATGTTTATCGCCGAAGTCGCCCCGGCGTCTTTGAAGTATGTTTTGAAATCGCTGATTGAAATCCTCGCTTCGATTCCCAGTGTTGTGTTAGGATTTATCGGCATCGTCTGGCTCGGTCCGTTTCTCAAGAGCACTTTTGGTTTGACCACCGGGATGTGCGGTCTTACCGGCAGCCTGCTGCTGGCCTTTATGGCGTTACCCACCATTATCAGTATTTCTGAGGATGCGTTAGTCAGTGTGCCCAGAACTTACAAGGAAGCTGCTTTCGGGTTGGGCGCGACGAGGTGGCAGACGCTGTGGCGGATTAGCCTTCCGGCCGCTTCATCCGGAATCATGGCGGCAGCAATGCTGGGCATCGGCCGTGTCATTGGCGAGACTATGGTCGTGATGATGGTTACCGGCAACTCCCCCGTTATACCTAAATCTATCCTCCAGCCCTTAAGAACTCTTACTGCGACTATTGCCGGTGAGATGGGTGAGACCGTCTCCGGCTCCGATCATTATTTTGCTCTTTTTGCCGTTGGGCTGGTTTTATTCATAATAACTTTTATCATCAATTTCATCGCAGATACCTGTTTGCGACGGGCAAGGAAATGAACGCCGCCAAAATACGCCAAAAAGTCGCCTTTTTCATGCTTGGCCTTGCCACCCTGCTCATCGTGCTGCCGATTGTAATGACCATCCTCTACATTGTCGTAAATGGCTCCGGCGCGATGAGCTGGCAGTTCATAACAGCGGCGCCTCGGAACGGCATGAGGGAAGGTGGTATCTTTCCAGCCATTGTGGGCACCGTCTTGCTGATCATCGGTACGATGCTGTTGTCGCTGCCGCTCGGCGTGCTGGCTGCGATCTACCTGGTTGAGTATGCAAGGGACAATTTTTTCACTCGTCTGATCAAACTATCGGTTGTGAACCTATCCGGAATTCCATCCATCGTCTACGGCCTGTTCGGATTCACGTTGTTTGTGCTTTTTTTAAGGCTGGGCACGTCGATTCTTTCCGGCTCGTTGACGCTGGCCATAATGAGTCTGCCGGTCGTTATCACGGCCACCAAAGAAGCGCTCGAGTCGGTACCGGCGAGCTTTCGGGAGATCAGCTTGTCTTTGGGGGCCACCAAATGGCAGACCGTGCGGTATTGCGTATTGCCCTATGCGCTTCCGGGCATACTGACCGGCACCGTTTTGAGCCTGAGCAGAGCTGCCGGTGAAACGGCTCCGATTCTGTTTACCGCTGCGGCTTTTTACCTGCCTCGGCTGCCGCGTTCGGTCTTCGACCAGGTTATGGCTCTGCCCTATCATCTTTACGTTATCGCCACGCAGGTGCCTAATATACCCATGACGCTCAGTTTCGGCACGGCTCTTGTACTGATAGCTCTGGTATTCCTGATGAATCTGGTGAGCATAATACTCCGCGCCCACTTTAGAAAGAGGAAACAGTGGTAACGGAAGCGGTAATAAAAACTATAGATCTGAATTGCTACTACGGGACGCTTGCAGCGATGAAGAACCTGAATATCGAGGTCTACAGGAACGAGATATTGGGTATTATTGGGCCGGCGAACAGCGGCAAAACCACCTTCTTGCGGGCCCTGAACAGGCTCAATTCTCTTAATTCCTCGTATTCGCAGACCGGCCGGATCATTTTTGCAGATCAGAACATAGACCAGCTTACCGATAGTGTTCTGCGCAAGAGGATCGGCATTATTTTTGCGCTGCCGCAAGTGCTGCCTGTCAGCGTTTACGGCAACGTTGCATACGGGCCAAAGGTTCACGGTATTACGGACAAACGCACCGTCAGCGAGATTGTTGAAAATGCCCTCAAGAGGGCCTACTTGTGGGACGAGATCAAGGATCGTCTCGACATGCCGGCTCCGCGTCTTTCCGGCGGGCAACAGCAGCGTCTTTGTATCGCCCGCACTCTGGCGGTGGGACCCGATGTCATTCTGTACGATGAACCGTGCTCCGGTCTTGACCCTATCTCCACGGCAAAAATCGAGGACACCATGCAGAAACTAAAGGAAAACTACACCCAGATACTCGTCACAAACAACACCAAGCAGGCGGCACGCGTAACTGAGCGGTGCGGATTCTTCCTAATGGGGGAACTGGTGGAAATTGCAAAAACTGACGACCTGTTCACCAACCCCGGCGACAAGCGCACCGACGACTATATAAGCGGCAGGTTTGGATAGTATGGAATTGAAAACGGTAGTCGAGACAGTCGGCCTGAATCTGTACTACGCAGACTTCCTGGCACTTGAGAATGTGAACCTGAAGATCCCGGAGCACAGTATCACGGCGATCATCGGCCCATCCGGCTGCGGCAAATCCACACTGCTACGCTGCCTCAATAGAATGAACGACCTTATTGAGCACGTGAGAATCGAGGGCAAGGTAATAATTGAAGACCAAGATATTCTCGATCCCGATACCGATGTTGTGCTGCTGCGAAGAAAAGTCGGGATGGTTTTTCAACGGCCGAACGTCTTCGACCTTTCGATACACCAGAACCTCAGATTCGGCCTGCGGATACACCGTCTGCTTAGTAAGAAAGACGAGATTATGTGGGCCATCCAGAATGCTCTCGAACATGTCGGTCTCTGGCAGGACCTCAAGGACAAACTCAGGAAGAACGCTCGCACCCTCTCGCTTGAACAGCAGCAGCGGCTTTGCATCGCCAGAGGGCTGATTCTCAAACCCGATATAATCCTGCTCGATGAGCCCTGTTCGGCGCTGGACCCGATCTCCACACTCAAAATCGAGCAATTATTGCGGGTTCTAAAGCAAGAGTATACGCTTGTTATTGTAACTCACAACATGCAGCAGGCCGCCAGAGTTTCAGACTATACAGGCTTTATGTATTTGGGTAAGCTCGTCGAATTCGCACATACCGAGCAGATTTTTTCAAATCCAAAAGAAGAGCTTACAGAGAATTATATAACCGGCCATTTCGGATAGGTGTTAGGAGAACAGTATGCTTAGGGAAGGTTTTGCCAAACATATCAGACACCTTGAAAAAGACATCACTGATATGAGCGAGATGGTGATCGCAGCGATAAATCGCTCGATAGAAGCCCTCAAGGCCCGCGATGTAGACCAAGCCAAGAAAATCGTTGATGACGATGTGCTTATCAACAAGAAACGATGGGATATCGAAGAAGAGTGCATCCACCTGATTGCCACGCAGCAGCCGGTCGCCAGCGACTTACGCGAAATCATAGCCGTCTTGAGCATCACTACAGAGCTGGAACGTATGGGCGACTATGCCGAGGGGATCGGCAAGATCGTAGTTATGCACGGGACCGAACCTCTAATAAAGCCCCTCGTGGACATCCCCCGGATGGCGGAGATAGGCGTCGACATGCTCAAAAGAAGCATCAATGCCTTTCTGACGCGTGATGCCGAAGCCGCCAAGGCAATCTGTGCCGAGGATGACAAGGTCGATTTGCTCCATGAGCAGGTCTATCGCGTAATTCTATCTTACATGATAGAAGATCCTCGCGTCATTACCCGTGCAACCTATCTTATCTGGGCTGCCCACAACCTCGAGCGTATTGCCGATCGCGTGACCAATATCTGCGAACGAATCGTTTTCCTGGTTACCGGCTCTATTCAAGAAATAAACGTTTCTCGCTATTGACTTTTCACAAAGCGAAAAGCTCAACGCGCAAATCTTTGGAACTCAGCAGTTTTACATTTTTCGTTTTGTGCTTTACGCTACTCTGCCCACCTGATCAACTCAGGGTGCAGGTCTTGTACGATTTGGTTAGCCGGCTTTATGCGAGCGTTTATGTTCTGCAACCCGTATCCCTCTATCAGGAGAGAGCACTTATAATGTGCCAGCGTTCTTTCTTTGCCTTGAAGCTGCATAGGGATGACTTCAAATCTGCTTTTGTCGCCAAGCATATAGAATAGCTCTACACTAAAGAGCTTGGGCTGAGCCTGCCCGAAATCTACAGTGCAGCTCACCTCAAGATGGTCGCCTTCGACGAGCCGGTCTTTTTTGTCTGCGTTGACGGCAACGGCTGTAAATTTGATACTGTCCCAGTAAGTCACAATCTCCCTTGCCTGCTCGGTGGCCTCCTTCAGGCGCCGGAAGTTGTCCTCGGACAGCTTTTCAAATTCTTTCTTGCAGGGCACATAAAGTTTATCGACATAGCCCATCAGCATTCGGTTCATGTTAAACTCTCGACAGACAGCCGAGATAGACTCCTTTATCATCTTGACCCATCGCCGCGGTATGCCGAACTCGTCGCGGTCGTAGAACATCTCGGTTATTTCTTCCTCCAGCAAATCGTAGATCTGATTGGCTTCGGCGATTTCCTGCATCTCTGCGTGACCGTAAAACTCGCCTGCGGTTATGGCCCAGCCGTTCTTACCGTTGTAGCCTTCAGGCCACCAGCCATCCAGTACGCTCAGATTAAGCACCCCATTGATCGCCGCCTTCATACCGGAGGTTCCGCTGGCTTCGTTTTCCCTTAGCGGAGTATTGAGCCAGACGTCCGCTCCCCAAACCAGGTGTCGGGCGACGTTCATGTCATAGTTCTCAAGAAATATCACCTTGTCCTGAAGCTGGTAATCTTTGGCAAAATCCAGAATCTCTTTTATCATATCCTTTCCAACATCGTCGGCAGGATGGGCCTTGCCGGCAAATATGAGCTGTACCGGCCTGCTGGCGTTGCTGAGAATTTCTTTCAACCTCTGCTTGTCTTTGAGTATAAGGGTGGCCCGCTTATAACGGGCGAAACGCCTGGCAAAGACCACGGTGAGGTACTCGGGATTTAGCAATCGGGTCAGGTTGGCGATCTTGGGCTGAGCGTATCCCTTGCCCGCGAGGTCATCGGCGAGCTTTCGGCGTATGAAATTGACCAGACTTTGCTTATTTTTCCGATGCGCCTCCCAGATGTCCTCGTCCGGGATATCACGAATATTACTCCAAAACTGCTCATCCTGCGCACAGTGTATGTAATCCGGCCCAATATGGCGGCTGAACATGTTGGTGAAAGGTTCGCTCAACCATGACCTGTGCACACCGTTGGTTACATGATCTATGGGAATTTCCACGATCGGCATTTCCGGGAACAGACTGGCCCACATTCTGCGCGACACGTCCCGGTGAAGTTTCGAAACACAATTGACGTATTTGGCAAACCTTATGGCGAAAGCAGGCAGCCAGAAATTGTCCTTGTTATCGTCGATAAGCCCGTAGGCCGCCAGCTCATCGAAGGAAAGTCCCAACTGTTTGACCGACGGCTCAAGATATTTCTTCACCACCTCGGTCTTGAAGTTCTCATTCCCGGCGATCACGGGTGTGTGCGTAGTAAAGACCGTGGAAGCACGTATCAATGACTTGGCCTCTGAGAAAGGAAATTTCTTCTCTATCATCAGCTCCTGCAACCTGGCTACCACCAAAAAAGTTGAATGTCCCTCATTTATGTGGAATATCTTGGGCTTGATATTCAGCAGGTCCAGCGCCTTTACCCCTCCGAATCCCAGCACCAGCTCCTGCTGCAGGCGTTTATCTCTGTCTGCGACATACAGCTCGTAGGTGATATCTCTCAGGTCAGGAGGATTATCTTCTATATCGGTGTCCAACAGAATCAGCTTTGTTTTGCCCACGTCGATCTGCCACAGCTTCATCTTAAGGTCCTGGCCGAGTATCTGTATCCGCACGTGAGCGTTGTGACCGGCGGAGTCCTTAAGCTCTTGAATGGGAAGAAGATGATTGGCAAACTCGACGAACAGCTCTTCCTGCTGGCCATCAATGTTGATGCGCTGAGTAAAGTACCCAAACTTGTAAATCAGGCCCACACCTACTATTGGCATATCCAAGTCCGATGCCGCCTTTAAGAAGTCGCCGGATAGAATGCCCAGGCCGCCTCCGTAGATGGGTATACACTCGTGCAGCCCGAATTCCATCGCAAAGTAGGCGACTATGTCGCTGTCGCCAAGTTCGCCGCCGCTGCCGTCCTGCGCCCGTTTGTACTTCATGTAGTCCTGGAATTTTTCCCAGACCCGTTCCAGCTCGAGCAGAAAACCTCTGTCCCTTGAAAGCTCGCCAATTCGGTCCTGCGGCAGGCTGAGCAGGAGCCGCAAAGGATTGTGGTTAACTGACCTGAACAGTTGTGAATCGATCCGGTAGAACAGGTCTATCGCTTCATAATTCCACGTGCACCAGAGATTGCGAGCCAGAACATATAGCCTGCTGAGGTTCTCAGGGTACTTGGGGTAAACAAAGATGTTCTTGAAAATCATGTCTTATCTTGCTCCTTCGTTCTCTGACTGCGGCCAATCCATCGGCAAGCCGCGCCCCTGCGGCAGCAGCACAAGCAATCGGAGCGTATCACGACGACCCACAATGCACAACAGAAAACTTAGCGGGACTATCCGCAGCAAGGACCGATTGGCTGCCCGCGGCGCTGCCAGGCCTATTCACCCAATTGGCTCCAGAGAAGACGGCGAAGGTCTCCAGCAATGCTGGGCAACGGGATAATTTCCGATTCGGGCTCGGCTAAAGTCCCTTGTATTTTCACTGAGGCTGCATTTTTCTGCAGCGAGGTCATTAGCCTGTCCAATTCCTTTGCACCCGGCAATCGTATTTTTTTCAACGGCCGGCTCGAAGCGAAGGCGTATCCGTCCACGGGACTTTCCCGTGCCAAGCTCAAGTCCTGGATGCTGCCCGCACCTCGTACCTCCATTCCACGATTGAAGTACAGGAAGCTCGGTATGAGCAGCCTCGACCCCTGCATAAGCAGTTTAACCGACCCCTGCCCGCTTGGTCGAGGCTCGTCAAGTCTTATGCCCAATGCCTTGTGCAAAGTGGCAATAATGTCGCTGCCGACAAGATCGGATTCGGAAATGACAATGTCCGCTTCACCCGTCAGGCCCTGCAGATTGGACGCCGTCACTGCTGTTGCCTTTCCAGCCAGACGACCGGGGATCTTATCTGCATCGAGCTTGAAGCAGCGCACGGCTTGGTCGAGATCAAGATTCTTGAAATCGGCATCTACCCAGGTGGATATTTCTTTACCGTGTCGGCCAAAAGTCGCCCGCGTCGATACGCTGCCGCCCAGCAGATCGAATGCAGATTGGTGCAAAATCAGCCGATCCTTGCCTGCATAGGCTATCATTTCCCAGTCGCCGATTTGTGCACTGCGAAAACTCCCATCATCGGTCCGGGCCTTGATTTCAATGAGCAGTTGCTCCAGCGGCCGTGCCGTGTCAGCTCTTGCAGCCGTTACGAGCCCAGACGACCTACCGGCAAGGCCTTCGCACTGCGGCCACCAGTCTGCAAGAGCTGCCAGGTCGATATTTTGCCATTTGAACTCAGCGTTGCTCTGAGGCCAATCGTCCAACCGAATTGTTACTTTTCCCCCGCCGCAGCCGCCAAGAGCTTTGACGCCGAGCTCTCGCAACTCGACAGTTCGGTCTTCTACAACGCTGGAAAAGGTCACGTAGCCGAAGTCTTTTCCCGCCAGAATGACCTCGGCCGATACGTTAGCGTTTGCCTTTGCGCTTCGTTTGAGAACATCCAAGTCGGCTTCTGCCTGGCCGTCTGCCTGCAACTCCAAGTCGTACCGGGGCAGGATGATAGGCCATTTTTCAGCATTCATCTCGATACGCAGCAATTGCGGCTGAGACAGATTGAAGCTCATCGTTGCCTTTGCGATGCCGGTTCTGTGCCTCAGAACAATCGGATCGAGCCTGACCTGTCCGTTGCGCAAAGAAATTTCACCATTGCCCTGCTCAGCCTTGAACGCGGACACCGTTACCTGTCTTGCCCGCCAACTGCCGGAGGCCTCCAGGCGATCGGTTTCAAAGTTAGGCAGGTCAAATTTCAAATCGGCGGTGATCAGCCCCTCCCACATAAGGGGCGAGCCGACCATTTTACCTATCGAACTGAGCTGGGCTTGCTGCAAATCCAGGCTCAAGTGACCGGAGCGGCTGGGAAGCTCATATTGACCGGCAAGATGACAGCGCCCACCCAGCAGGTCAAATGATTCGGACGACTTAGATTCAATACGATGTGGCGTTATATTCATCTGCAACGGTACCTTCAAACCTGGGAGCGTCTGACCGCCTACCGGGATGTTCTCGCCCGCAACTGTAGAGCCGAGATATAGGTTTAAGGGCTGAACTGTCCCGACTATGTCGGCGTCGACATGCCATACGGTGTCCAAGCTGACGGTTTGCGCCGGTGCACCAGCCGGCCGTTTTGGCCTGTAATGTAAAGATGCCCGTGCATCCTTGAGCTGTGTGTCAGGCAATGTTATTGTGCCCGCCGATGCCACGGTCAGGTTGTTGCAGTCCAGCTTGAAATCGCAGATGCTAATGCTCTTGCTGTCTCCCATCGCTGCTAATTGCAGACTTAACGGTTGTGCCCATAGTTCTTTGATTTGGAGTTTCTCTGCGGCCAGTTGGATCGACCAGCTCCGGTCACTTGCCGAAAACCGGCCCTGAGCACTCAGATGTCGGGCACTTGGTACACTGAGGTCTTCCAGTGTGATTTGCGGCCAGTCCATAAGGAAGCGAGCTGCTATACCGTCTATCTGGACTACCTTCGCCTTGTGCCGCCATGATAGATGCGGAATTGATGTTTGCCACATAAAGCGCGAGCTGGTCAGGCCCGAGCCGGCGGCTTCCACTTCGGCATCCCACCTGCCCCACGGTGAGCGCCCGCTGGCCACGGCTTTGAACTGGACATTTTTTGGCCCGGCTCGAGGCCACTGAAGCGAGCAATCCCAGGTGCCTGCATGGTCAATTTCATTGCCGCCGCCGGCGCCAGTCCATGACACGGTCCATTGTCCTTTTGCGGTTTCACGATTCCAGCGGCCGCTAACGTTCGCCTTGAGACAGCCTGATGCAACCAC
>CAZPJZ010000025.1:0-13321 GCA_964586995.1 uncultured Pirellulales bacterium
CGCTGTTCGGCATCGTTGAAATCGGCCAGAGCCCCTGTGAAGTCCTCTATTGCTTTGACCTGCGCATAGTCCCGGCTGCGTGCGCTCAGCCGATTAGGGTCTGTCCAGTACTCGTTGAAAAGTTCCACGCCGCGTCCGATGGCGGGCTCCGGGGCATTGGGTTGGGTCCTCATAGATGCAGGTGGCCAGGCGCCGGCATAGATGATCCCGAGCGGCCGATGTAGGTCAGCCTTATCCTCGTTGTACACTGCGATTCGTTTCTTGAGGTCCTCCTGTTCTTCGCTATCGCCGTCGCGTCCAAAAACATATTCGAAGAAAGGGTCCAAAAAAGTGCCGGCCGAGTACCCGCCCTCGCTGTTCAGGGCCTTATTTGCCTTGAGCTGAACTAACTGGCGCAACACCTTAGTCTCCGGATTCTGGTAGGTCCACTCACCGCTTTCCTCCGCACACATCAGGTCCCGTGCGGCCCCCGTGAACGGACGAAGCACGCTCACCTCGTAAATAACGGCTTGCGCTTTATTCAGCTTGTCCGACGTAATACGTCTGGCAAACCTAGCGGCGGGAGCAAATATCCAGGGCACACCTTTTTTCTGCCACTGGCTTACCGCATCGGCAAGTCGCGCGGATATGTTGGCCCTGCGAACGTTATCCGGCAGTCCGGGTATCCCGTTCCTGCCCACATACCGATAATTGTCTTCGCTCATCTTCAAGATGGTTTGGAGATGCTCTTCGGCCTTGGTCGGGCCACCTTGGGCCATCAAGGTCGCAAGGCCGCCAAAGTAGTCCTTTATATCCCCGATGCTCTTGTTGAATTGATTCGCCGCGTAGAAGGTGAAGCCGAGCAGCAGAATCACGCTGACCGCCGCCGAAATCAACACTGCGGCCTTGCGGCGCCTGTGCAGCTTGCTTGCATTTGTCGCCTGAGTGACCAGCCCCTGCTCACGAAAGACCTTTTTTACGAAAAGGTCACGCAGAAAATACGCCCGGTCACGTTCCCACACGCGTCCGTCAGGAAGCGAATCGACCGCTACTCCCAGCGACTCGGCAAGGTCCTCGTCCAGAGCCGAGCCTTCCCTCATCGACGAAGTGAAGTAGATGCCCCGGAAGAACAGAGGCTTGCAGGACCACTGGCTGCCAACACTGAAAATCAGCTCCAGGTATCGACCCATACGCGGCGCAATCTTGGCAAGACTCTGTGGAAATGCGTAGAGCGCATCGGCGGTACGCATCTTCTCGCTGCCCGGCTCTTGAGTCATTACCTCATGCAAAAGTGCAAGCCTTCGGCGGAACAGACGTCCCTGAATCGTCTTGAGATGCTGGTCGACAAAATCTACCTTGTAAGGCTCATCCAGCGCCGCCGGATTAGACCAGCCCAGAATCTGGTGCTGAAGCTGCGGGTCCTGCAGGCCGTCAAAGAAGTCGCGGAAGCCGTTTATCAAATCGCTCTTGGTGACGACCACAAACACGGGAAAACGTACGTCCAGAGTGCGCTGGATCACGTCGAACTGTCGGGCAATTTTGGATGCTTTTTGCTCAATTTGGTCGGCGGTGTCCCTGACCAGGCTATCGGAAGGGATAACCAGCAGCACACCGTTGATCGGACAGCGCGGCCGATATTTTTTCAGCAGGTTCAGGAACTCCCTCCACTCCCTTGAGCCGCCGGTTTCGACCTCTTCGAACATGAGCCGGCCGGCCGTATCCACAATTACCGCGTGGTCGGTAAACCACCAGTTCATATTGATGGTGCCGCCCGTACCTTGAAACTCATCTTGCAGACCCGGGGGGAAGCCGACATTACAGTGCCGTATGGCCTCGGTCTTGCCCGAACCTGGTTCACCGACGATCATGTACCATGGAAAGCTGTACAGACTTTTGCCGGCTGCCTGAAACGTTCGCACCCCCTGCCCAAACTTCTTTCGCAAATCGTCCAGCCTGGCCACGTTTGCCGGCTCGCTAACTCCCTGCGGCGTGGCTGAGGTGCTCTTCAGAAGGTCGCGTTCCATCGGTGCGGCCTTGCGTTTCTTCAGCCACTTCAACAACTGCCGGTACAGCACCAGCAGTAAGGCCACGACAGCCAATCCGACCAGGACGACCCAGAATATGCGCGGCGAGAGTATATATCCCAAGGCCGCAAGAACACCGCCACCCGAGGCGACTAAAAGCCCCACTTTGAGCGGTGTTGGCAGATTTGTGAAAGCCGAAATTTGACGCACCATGCTGCTATAGAATCTCCAGATTACTTGTTATCACTGTAGGATGACACGGCGACGGACGACGACGGTTTTTGGTATCCGATAATGGTATCCAGCGCACTTGCCACGCCCGAGGAAGTTCCTATGAACAGAAATATGTATGCGATGCTCCAAACTATAACAAGGCCCACCAAGGCAATCCCGATCGCCACCAGCTTTTCGCCGGGCGGCTCTACGAAGTCTCTGGAATCTACATTGTCGTAGGCCTCCGGACAAACGTAGGACTTTTCATCTGCGTCCATCACGCCGGAAATCCGGCCTGAAACTTCCGACATGAGCTTCAGGATGGTTTCAGGCTGGCCCGTGTAAATCCCCGTGAAGCCCAAGCCCATGCACGTGTAATAGATGACCAGCCTCTGCGTGGCCGCGTCGCTCGCATCCGCCAGCGTCTCATCCAGTAGATCGAAGAATTTCTCGTCTCCTGCTAATTCGTTCTTCTCGCGCGCAAGCTCTACCCAATCGGCGGCGAAGCTCAGCCTGCTTTCTTTGACTATGAAATCCACGAAGAAGACCAGCGGCATCTCAACCTTTTCGTACTGGCGGATCAGCTCGGCATGTGCGGACGCATCGGCCCTTAATCCATCAAAAATCCTCTTTACGTCGCTGCGCACCTGGCTCATTTCGGGTGAGCGCCCCATGCGCGCCGACCTGCTGAGGCGTGCTACGTACTGAAAAAGCGGTTCGCACAATTCGAGCAGCGTCATTTACTTTGCCTCCGTACCCGGAACAGTCATGTACAAAGTGATTTCATAATCAGAGGATTCAATTCCCGGCCACCGCACAGCGAGGGATTTATCCTGCTGCACGCGCTCCCAGAGCCGGGCGCTTTCGCCACGCACGACCCGGAAATAGTGAAGCCCCACGCGGGCCGGAAGCTCGACCGGAGGATACAATTCCGCAGCGAGCTGGATACCGAATACCCGCTGATTTGACAGACTGCGGGGCATAAGTTTGAAGCGGTCGCGGTCCAGGACCAGTTTGGCCAGCTCCGAAGGGTCCTGCTTGGTCTTGATGGCAAGAAAATACTCGTTCGGCAACGATAGGGCCTCCTCGGTGAGGCTCGCAACCATAATGTTTTGCTCCGGGGCAATTGTGAAAGCCGCCTTCATAAACCTCGCCGGAACAGCTCCCTTGAGCAGTCCGCGAATCTTGGTACAGAGTTCCTTAAAAGCAATCGCCGGGTTGTCGTGGTCGTAATCCACGGTCTCAAACTGGTCGCGGTCGGGCCGCAAGGCGGCCAGTTCAGCCAGCATCTGTTTCAGCTCCAGGTACATCTCGAACGGTGTGACGCCCCTGGGGACCTGGATGAGAGTGCCAAGCCGAGCGCTGAAACGGTTGAGAATACCAAGGCGAAGCATTTGCTCAAATTGGGCACCACGCATAGTATCAACGCTGAATCCCCCACGGTTGATCTGGACCACCAATTCACTTCGGCTTGCCATCACCTGGTTGGCCATGTCTCGCAGCAGCTCAGCCAACACCGGTGAGCCGCTGATGACCAGACACGGGGGAATGTATTCGGGGTCTCGACGGGGCATTCCGACCTCCTCACCGGCGGCGCGGACAATCCTCAGCAGCGGTAATACCTCCAGGTCCGAACGATCATCGCTGTCGAGCAAAAGCCGAGCATTTATCTGGCGGACAAGAATGGGCTGTGGATTTTCACCCGTGTTTTCATCGACCCTTTCGGTCTCGGCCACGCGATACATACGCTTGGCGCGCCAATCCTGCTCTGTATCTTTCTCAACAACGTTGCCGCGCGAAGCCGACCACAGCGGCACACCCAGGCTCACCGTGAGCGGCACGCCGCTCGAAGCAAACGCCTGCTTAATGTCGAGCGACGGAACCGTAGCGTTATCGGGGACATCCACCTCCGTCCCGCTGGGCATGATGACCCGCAGCCGGTCAAAGGAAACGCGCATGTTTTCCAACTGGTCGTCGGAAATCTTCGCCTCGATTACCCCATAGGGATAACGCCAGCGGACGCGGTGGTCTCTGGTGAACTTGCCCAGGATCTGCCTTTGCATGTATTGAAGATGATGGGGCTGAAGGAAGAGGCCTTCGCACCAGTGAATGTCGCCTTGTATAGTCATAGAGTGCCGCCCCGTACAAGGGTCATCGATCGAGCCCTTTTATCAAAGATTCAGCATAATCGGCAATGGCCTTCCTTAGCTCAATCTCGATCGAGTCCTCAGTTAATGTTTCGGCCAACTCCACATATTTGCGCCAGCATTTCACCTCTTGACTGACAAAAACGCTCCGATGCTCCATCTGGACCAGAGCGGAGATCTCCGATGGTGAAAACCGGGCAAGGTGACCTTTGGCAAACTGCTTGCCCACTCGGCCTACCGCCGTGACAATGGCTGCTACAAGTCGTTGCAGCATCTTCAGTTCAGGCTCGAACTTCTGGTCCGGGCCAGCCGCATCCTCACTGACGAACCGGCCCAGCGTTTTCTTCAGACCGGCCGGCGGACGAATGCTGGACCGAGGCGATAGAGCCCGCCACGTATTCCAGACTAAGGGCTCAAGCTTGAACACAAAGTCCGCAAGCAGAACAGTCGCCTCGGCAAGCCGGTCCGCGCGGATGCTCAAGCCATCACCGAGCTGAAGCTTGGCCTTGAGATCTTGTGCCAGTTTGTCGGAATAACTCGCAGCGGCCGGCGGCGGGCCAAAACCGGCAGCTTGCAGGCGCTTGGCAACAGCCTCCTTCTGCTCCGCTGAAAGCCCGGCGGCCATTTCCAGCAGGCGCGAGACGATAAGCTCGGGGTCTTTGAGCTCTTTGACGGCGGTCTCAGGGCTGCCTTGAACCTGCGGATGTTCAGCGGCCAGGACGGCCTCAAGATGCCCGCCGGGAAATCTCTCCAGCAACTGTTCGAGGAATGCCTTGCGCTGCTCAGGCAGAACCGTTTTCAAAGCACGCTCAATTTCCTCGCGCAGGTACTGCCTTCGCGTCTGCTCAGTTTCGTCTGCAAAGTCAACTTGAATCAGACGCAGGCGTCTTGCAGTCTGGCAGACGCAACTGTGTAAGTCTTCTCTGTCGCCGGTCTGCACGGTCTTTCAGTCCTCAAGCATAAAATAAAACTCTATATCAGCACAAGTTATTATCTTTAGCTCACTTGCCCTGTCAACACCAATTTGCGGGCGGACCGCAAGCCGGGCTACGTGCACAAATGCTGTAACACAAGATTATCCGCGTCCTTTGCAAATTCTTTGCCGCCGAGCCAGGTAGACCATCCCAGTTGGCCCACTTTTCCCAGGCTGATCTGAGGGACCGCTCCGCGGCTCAACGTGAGGTTCAGGTCCCATCTCAACTCGTCGCCGACATAATTCCTGACGCAGGCGACAAGCCGACCGACACTGCCGCCGCCAGGCAACATGCGCTGGTAATCGGCGAAGCTCATCGGTCCGAACCTGATCCTGAACTTCTGCTGACACTCCGAAACATGGGAGCCCACAATCAACGTCGAACCCACCGTCGCATTCTCCGGGCACACTCCAAGCCGGCAACGATACTCTCCGGGAAGCTCTATCCACTGCTCGACAAACTCTTCGATCACCACGGGCACGCCGAAATAATCGCGGAGAATCTCTTGCAGCCCTTCGGTGTTTTTGGTCTGACAACTGAGACGCCCGGAATAATGAAGCTTTGCCGTATCTGGTACGGCGTCTCTATTACGAAATGAGTCCGGCCCTATGCCAAGCAGAGAGCCAGTATAGAATGCAAAGTGGTCCTGGTCCGGGCGATCATGGCTTACGGCTTGTTGGTTGCACGCCCAGGCGCGATAGAACAGGCAGATCATCCGATGATTGAAAACATCAAGGAATCTCGCAAGGGTTCTGTCTCTGTGGTTGTGCTGTCGGTCATGCACGTACTCAGTTATGGCCAGCGGCATGGGACCATTAGTCCCCAGAAGGCCGAGAAAATTAACCACCAACTGGTCCGGATGCTCGTCGGTGGCCTCATGGTAAGCGTCGATGGCCGAGGGCTCAAACCCAAGAGAGACCTTCTGGCAGAATCGAACCAGGTCGCCATGCGGACGTTGTGCGTATCCCACGCGCGGCAGGTCAGAACGAGTGCATTCCAGCCGTCGCACCGCCTGGAAGAAGTCAAAGTCAAAGGGTCTTTCCCGCAGTGCCTGGACTAAAGAATCGGCCGCAGCCCGTCTCTGCTGGCCCATCGCATGATCTCTCCACGTTCTATGGTTTTCACTACGGTTTCGGTAAAAGAATTGATTGAAACGTATTTGGCGAAGAATTGGGCCAGGACGGCACCCAGCAAGAATACCCCCGTTCCCTCAAATGACGCCTCTTCGAGCGTCACGGTTACTTCCAGCCCACGCGCAAATGCAATCGACCTGCGTGCCGTGACTCTTCGCGTGATCGGCTTACATGCTACGGACTTGACGCCGTCAATCTGCTTGCGGATTTGCAAATCATTGTTGTCACCATACAGTTTCAAAATATCGCGAAGCGCCGAAGCCCCTTCGCCATTGTCGGTAAGTGACAGATAATTCAGTGACAGATGGCTAATAATTCGCCACGCAAACTCTCCTTCGGCGTGCGATGGCCTGGGCGTCGTGGGGGCCCCAAGACAGCGAATCGACGTGCAAGGCACGGTCTTGGCCATGGTGAAATCGGAGCTGACCTGGCCAATAGCCATGTGCAGCGGCAAATCACGGTTCGTGCAGAGGGCATCCACACCCAACTGGACAATGTCGGCGCTGTACGGAGCGGCGGTAGAGTCCACAATGGATATGTAGACTTCGCTGCCCGCGTAACTTCGCGACCGTCGACCTTTTAGCTTTTCACTCTCCGACTGCGGCCTCGGAACCCTGTTGACTACGTAGTAGCCGCTGGCACCACTCTCGGCCCAGTCTCTTGCCAGATAGAACGGAGAAAACTCTTGCAGCTTTTCCGAGCCTGAGCCATAACCGGTTACGCCGGTAATCTTGTAGACCTCGAAGTCCTGGGGCCTTGTCCGGTCGGGCACGGCATGAAACTCAAAGAATCTATCGGATACCGGGATGCGATCCAGCCGTTTTTCGAAGAGATTCACGGCCGGGCAGCAGAACAGGCCGAAATTATCCGCGCTGACTATGCCCTCGAGTTTTATGTTTCGCTGGCCAAACAACACAATGAGGTCCAACTGGTTGTCATTGCAGCTCTTAACAGCAGGCCCCAAATCTGCAATTTCCACAAACATGAATCGCTGGGCAAACGCGAAGTACTCGTGCAGGAGTCGGTAGCCCTGAAACGACCGCGCATCGTAAGGCAGCAGTCGCTGGCTGTTCTCGAAACCAACCTGGCGGATGCAAGAAGGCCCCAGAACCTTGTGCCACTTTATCGGCTTGGTCGCCGGCTGAACTACAACCGCCACGGCGTTGGCAAAGAACTGCTCGTACAAGTGCATGGCTGTCTCGCCGGCCCCCATGAGGTACAAGATCAGCGAATTCATTTTCAACTCGCTGAACTTCAGGCCGGCCGTGGACTGGAGCCGGATTCGGATTCCTGCTGCGGCACCGGGCACTTCAGGCACGCCGATCGAAGCCAGCTCGCGCGTGTAGTAATTGGCCTGGCTTACTTGTACAGGCCAAAGCGTTACATCGTGCGCTGTGCGATATTCGCATCTGGTCTGCTCGCCTTTGCCCAACATGCTGTAGAGAGAGGACCCGCGTGGAATGGCAAAACCGTCGGCCAATCCGGCCTCAGCAACATCGGGCTGGAACTGCACGATACACATGGACGGCGTCGGCGCCAAGTAGTGAGGATAGATGGTTTCCAGCAAAGATTGGGTAAACCTGGGAAACTCCGAATTGAGCTTGAGCTGCACTCGTGCCGCCAGAAAGGCGAAGCCTTCCAACAAGCGTTCTACAAAGGGGTCTCGACAGGCCTGAAACTCATCCAAGCCGCCGAGACGACCGGCGATCTTAGGAAACTGCTCTGCAAACTCGGCCCCCATCGCGCGAAGATGCGCCAGTTCCCGGTTGTACAAATCCAGCAGCCGTCTATCCACCTGACTCGCCCTTCAGTTTGTAGTGACCCGTTTCCAGATCAACCTCTGTCTTGACAAAAAGATGCTCCGGAAACGGGTTGGCCCAGAGCTCGCCTTCGATTTCGAATACGATGGCGCGGACGGTCGGCACCTCCAGCGAAGAGACGATACGAACGGAGAGCGATCTGCGCAAAACTCGGGGCTCAAAATATAGAACAGCCTGCTTTACCTGGGCTTCAAACTCAGTAGGACTGATAGAAGAAAGGGTCGCACCGGCCAGGTCGGGGATCCCATAGTTCAGCACAGACCTTTCGGCCTCGCTGAAATCATATATCTGCGACCCCGGAGGATATATCCTGGAGTTCAAGAGCATCTCCACGTCGCGAAGCACCGCCGAGCGGTATCTTCGCAGTGACATGACGCGTTGATCTCGGCTTTCCTTGGTCACCTCCGGTTCATCATCGGTGAGGCGGTCCAGTAGGCATGGCTGCAGACGATCTATTGGCGCAGATTCAGCCATTGTTCGTCTCACCACCTTGTTGGTTCGCCTGCAAATGGTCCAGTTTCAATTGTCGCACCTGCAGCAGCGAGAATTCATCTGCGTCCGTGGCAAATATCCGCTGGCCCAGACCGAGGTATACTTGGCCCGGTTTCTCAATCCACTGGGTTTTGCGCGCCAGTCTAACGGCGTTGTCCGGACTGGCCTCCGAGCCTGGATACCGCGTTGGGATCAGCCCCATGGCCTCACCGCCGTTGACCCAGGTGAAGTGGGCCGGCAGCCAGACAACATCACGCAGGTCGGTAGGCGCATCGAGTTGTACTTGCTCTATAGCCGTGAACGGCACCCAGTAGTACTTGCCGTCGATAATGGCCTCCAGAACCGGCCCGAGCCTGGAATCCGCGTCTGCGATCCACTCAAACCTGTGGTCATCGACCCAGCCGGCCGTGGCAGCAGCAGCGTCAAATGCCTTCTGGCGCAGTCGTTGCGACGCTTCATACTTGCCTTCGGCAATCAACTGATTTGCCTGCACTAATAGACCAACCCACTCATCGGGCTGGCCAAATACGAGCGGCGAGCGCTTACCGGAAAATATGTCCGCCCGCAGCGCTTCACAGACAAGGGCCGACCGGCAGACCTGGGCCATGAGCAGGTTCATGGCATCCAGCTCGGCGGCGACGTTTAGCTGCGTCAGTGCACGCTGCCAGTCCCCCATGACGGACAACAACTGGAAGAGGAACACTCGAAGTTTGGCGTTGGCAGGGTCTTCACGCACCTGATTCTCAAGAGCAGCCAACGCATCCTCAAGCTGGCCTGCTCGCAACAATTCTTCAGCCTGCATGGCAATGGCCTCCTTCGCCGGAACATATTTGTTTTGGGGCCCAATTCCAGGCGACACGTCAGCGCGCTGCTTTCAGCTTTTGAGGCGGTAGTATTAGCCACCCTTATTCAAGATCAGGTCCCACCACTTCTTGACCTCACCTTTTTTCGCGCCGGTCTCGTGGTCCGTTTCAATATAGACCCAATTCACCTTGCCATAGTTGAACGTCACCGATTCGACAGGCAGATCGCCGCCCGCAGACGCACCGATACCGACTGACGAGACGATCACGTCCTCTAACGTGTACTCCATGTACTTCTGCTTATCGCCGGTCGCGCGGCAGAGTTCCAGGACCACTTTCTTGATGTGCTTGCCGTCGCAGCAGTGGGCATTCAGCGGGGGCGAGGCCTTATCCATGGCCTTGGTAATGGAGAAATCCTGGTGGTCGCACCGCCCGCCGGAGGCCGCGCCGCCCGTGCTTCGCGAGCCTGCCGCCATCTGCGCAACGCCGTGGCTATACGACAGGACCTCGATCCATTCCTTGTGCTTGTCGTCAGTGCTTTCGCCGGGAATACCATCGATTTTCAAAAAACAATCAAAAGCCATATTACCTACTCCTTCCCAAAACTATTTTCGTCGTGCCTCGTGCGCGATGCGTCGTGCGTCACAAGCACAACGCAGTACGCAATACGAATTAACCACCGCTCTTAACCGACGGCAGCTTTGATACTAACCGCAACGAAACGGACAACCCCTCAAGCTGGTAGTGAGGTCTCAGGTAGAATTTGGCCGAATAGTAACCGGGGTCCCCTTCCACTTCATCGACTACTACCTCTGCTGCTGCCAAAGGATACTGGGCCTTAACGTCCTCGGAAGCATGGGCGTCGCTGGTAACATACTGGGTTATCCACTTGTTAAGCCAGTTCTGCATGTCCTCCCGCTCTTTGAAGGACCCGATCTTATCCCGCACGATGCACTTGAGGAAATGGGCGAACCGGCAGGTTGCGAACAGATACGGCAACCTGGAGGCCAATTTGGCATTTGCACTTGCGTCCGGGTCATCATATTCAGCCGGATTCTGTAGAGACTGGGCCCCAATAAATGCCGCGTAATCCTGGTTCTTCCAGTGCGATAAGGGCATCAGGCCGTTCCTGGCCAGCTCCGCTTCGCGCCGGTCTGTAACCGCGATCTCCGTTGGGCACTTCATATCGACCCCGCCATCATCCGTCGGGAAAGTGTGGCATGGAAGCCCTTCGACTAACCCGCCGCTCTCCACGCCCCGGATACGGGCGCACCAGCCGAACTCTTTGAAAGAGCGGTTGATGTTCGTACCCATGGCATAGGCTGCGTTAACCCAAAGATACTTGGAGTGTTGGCCTCCGGCTGTCTCCTCCTCGAAATCAAACGCTTCCACCGGATTCGTTTTGGCGCCGTAAGGCAGCCGCCCGAGGAATCGCGGCATGGTCAACCCGATGTACCTGGAATCCTCAGACTCGCGGAGCGATCGCCATGGGGCGTAGTCCGCCGTTTGAAAGATCTTCGTCAGGTCGCGAGGATTGCTCAGCTCTTGCCAGGATTCCATGTTCATCAACGTCGGGCCAGCCGCACTGATAAACGGCGTGTGTCCCGCAGCGGCAATTTGGGCCATCCCATTAAGTATCTCAACATCTGGAGGACTGTGATCAAAATAGTAGTCGCCGATAAGACAGCCGTACGGCTCACCACCCGGAGACCCGAACTCTTCCTCGTAGAGCTTCTTGAAAAGGGGGCTCTGGTCCCACGCTGTACCTTTGTACTTTTTGATGGTCTTTGCCAGGTCCTTCTTCGAGAGGTTCAGCACACGGATCTTCAACATTTCGTCGGTTTCCGTGTTGTTTACCAAGTAGTGCAGGCCCCGCCAGGCACTTTCAAGCGCCTGAAAGTCCTCGTGATGGATGATCTGATTGATCTGCTCGGACAGTTTTCTGTCTATCTCAGCGACAATAGCCTCGATGGTGCCAACAGCATCCTCGGAAACAAGGGTAGTTTCGGCCAGAGCCTGCTGAGCCAATGTTCGGACTGCCGAGCTGATGGCCTCTCGGGCATGGTCGGTCTTGGGCTTGAACTCTTTCTGAAGGAGCTTGTCGAACTCGCTTGGCTCTAATGCCGCGGCTCCTGCTTCTGGAGCCCGCATTTCTTCTTCTCTCTTTTCAGCCATCGGACTATTCCTCCTTCCCAGTATCAGCAGATTCAGCTTCCGGTTTCGGCGCGGATGTCAAGGCATTGAGCAGGGCCTCGTTTTTGAGAGCTTTTGCTATCAATTGCTCCGCACCACTCTTACCGTCCATGTACGACAGGAGGTTCGACAATTCCGTTCGGGCCTGCAACAGCTTGTTCAGGGCGTCCACCTTGCGAGCTACCGCCGCCGGAGAGAAGTCCTCCATACTCTCAAAGGTAATATCCACGCTCAGATTGCCTTCGCCCGTTAGGGTGTTTGGCACTTGAAAGGCAACTCGCGGTTTCATCGCCTTGAGCCGCTCGTCAAAATTGTCGACGTCTATCCCAAGGTACTTTCGATCGGCAACCGGAGGCAGGCTCTCGGCCGGCTTGCCGGACAAATCAGCCATCACCCCCATCACGAAAGGCAGATTGACCTTCTTCTCTGCACCGTACACCTCCAGATCATACTCTATCTGCACACGCGGAGCTCGGTTGCGAGCTATGAACTTTTGACTGCTCTTCTTCTTTGCCATGCTCACTCCTTTCTCAGGTGAAAATGGGAATCGCCCCCCCGCTCCTGTCTTCCGACAGGAAGACGCGGGGGCGGCGTTCTCGAACCAGTAAAATATTCGTTATTGACTACCACCAGAATCGCTATCGCTGACTCCACCAATCACCCTGACCTGGGTAATGGCATCCGGGCAAACATCCTTAATGACTTCCAAAAAGTTCTTTGCGACCAATCGCTGGGCCCTGCGCAGCAGCAGAGGCACCGGACTGGAAGGCTCATGACGTTCAAAATATTGGCAGACCTTCTCCATCGCCAGCAGCGCATCGTCGGCGGATTGAATCTCCCCGGAGCGCGCGACCTGCCGGGTACCTGCCTCGACACCGGCCGGGGCAGCTTCTTCGGTCGCCGTCCCATAACCCCGCTTGGCCAGATATTCTCTTACGGACTTATGGATATTACCCAGAACCGCCTGGAAACCAGTCAGGTCCGGAGTCTGCCCCGCAGTAGCGTGCTTAGAGAACACGGTCGTTATGGCAGCCGTATTGTTAATGGCTTTTTCGGTGGCCTCGGATGTTGCCAGCAGATCATCGGTTGTAGTATCCTGAAACGCCGCATCAATCACGGCCAGGTCAGGGGCTTTGGCCGCCTCGCCGCCCGCAACGGCAATCTCTCCTTTGGCAACCTGGATGTCTCGCAGGCGGAACTTACCCAGCCTTGCCGAGTTACACAACGGCACTTCTGCCAGCCGCTGCTTGAACTTCATCGGATCCTGCTCGCTAACCGAGGTGGGGGACAACGACTGCAAGATATTCATCCGTTCCAGCGGGTCGTAGTTGTCGTCCGGGTCGAGCTTCGGGTAAAGATGGTCCCAGAAGCGCTCCAGCAGTCCATGGAGTAAAGACAGCCCATCATTCAGACCACCAATGCCCTCCGTCCTCAGAAGGGCCAGCGTCAGGTACATGGCAATCCTCAGATCTTTCGATCGCCGCAGCAGCTCCAGACTTTTTTCGCGGACCTCCCGCCAGTTGGGTTCTTCTGCGGTTTCCTC
>CAZPJZ010000026.1:0-13182 GCA_964586995.1 uncultured Pirellulales bacterium
TATTAGTATCAATTTCTTTGTGACTTCGTGTCTTCGTGGCTACATCTTATCGGCCTTGGTTTATGCCCGGAGCAAAAATCCGAGATACAAGGGCGGCGCTATCTCATCCGCTGAGGTTTTTGGCCTATTTGGACGGCCTGGTTGTGCTCACTGTATCACGTTGACGATTGTGCCGACTTTATGGGCCTTAACTGGCGAACGTATGAGATTTGACACCTATATCGTTTGACGTGGGTATGAAGAGGTCTGGCCGACAGAAGGTAGATATTTGCTCTTTTGGCTTTAGTAGGTCCGGGAAGCTGTAAGGCCAACAGACCCACCGATGTTGGCCAATACGGTGGTAAAGCCACATCTCGAATGGACCGAAGAAATAACGGAGGTAGGGCGCATAATGAGCCAGAACATGAAGATGAAAACGGAAACTGCGATGGCGGGCAGATGCAGGTGCCTGCGCCGCAGGGGCCAACTGAGGGTTTCTGTCCAGAGCCGTGCTCGGACAGGTCACAGGCTGCCCGCGGCGGGCCAGACACACCGCTGGGGGCGCGCTTTTACGCTTATAGAGATCATTATTGTGGTCGTGGTGATCGCGATAGCGGCGATGGTCGCTATACCGATGATGTCCTCGGCAGCGAGTATGCAGATTCGCGCCGCGGCCAACATGGTCGCAGCGGACCTGGAATACGCCAAGAGTATGGCCATCAGCAGGGGGCAGTTTTTTTCCGTGGTGTTCGATCAGACCACGGAGAAATACCGGATAGAGGACCAAAGCGGCAGCGTTATACCGCACCCGGTGAAGAAGGGATTTCCTTACACGATTGATTTTAGAAATGACGGCAGACTAAACAGAGTGGACATCGTCAGCGCTAATTTTGATTTGGATCCCAAGTCCACGGTCAAGTTCGATTATCTCGGCAGCCCGTACAACGGCAGCGGTAATCCTCTTAACAGTGGTATCGTTACTCTGCGAGCGGGGGGGATTACCAAAACGGTCACGGTAGAGCCCGTGACCGGCTATATCTCGATCGGAAACTGACAAGGACAAGAACCCAGATGCTCAGTTGGAACCTTAAAACTCGGGTACTGCGTCCCATCGGATTGGACATCGGTCACAACTCCATCAAGATGATCCAACTGCTGATCAATGACGGCCAGATAGGCGTTCTGGCCGCAGATAAAATCCGCATTGATCCGAGCATCGACGGCGACGGCCAGGCAAGGCAACAGTTTGTTGTCTCGTCCATAAAGCGGGCTCTGGAGGCCGGCAAGTTCCAGGGACGAAACGTCGTATCATGTCTGCCGAATGAAAAGGTCAGAACCACGAGCGTGCGGCTTGCCGAGGCGGAGGCGGCTCAGATCGAGCAGGCGCTGGCAAAAGAGGCGGCGGACCGTTTCGGGCTGGACCCCGACAAAGATGCGATCGACTATATGGTTGCCGGCAGCGTTCGGCAGGGTGACCAGATCAAAAATGAGCTAATCCTGTTCGCGACCGATGACGACGCGATAAAGACCCACATCGCCATGCTGGAGCAAGCCCAGCTCAGGCCGGTGGCTATTGATACCATTCCATGCGCCCTGTTCAGGAGCTTTGAGCGGTCTCTGAGGCGCCATGAGGACAGGGAGCGGACGGTTGTTTTTGTGGATATAGGAGGTTGTTTTACCACCGTCGTCTTCGGTCGTGGAGGTGAAATCTGTTTCGTCAAGCAAATGGCGATAGGCGGGGTCAATTTCGACCGGGAGATCGCCGCCAGGTTGGGCGTGGATATCCAGGAAGCGGGGATGTTGCGAGGCAGGCTTCGTGCGGAAAGAGGTTTGCCCCTGCCCCAGGCGGAATGGGCCGAACAGGCCCCGAAGAGACAAACCCAATCGCTCGATGCTGCGACCCGGCAGGCCGTCGTGGACGCGATAAGCACCGTCGCCGAGGAGCTGGCAAGGGAAATATCACTGTGTTTTCGATACTATACAGTAACTTTTAGGGGAAAGCGCGTGGAGCGCGCGTTCTTAACCGGCGGCGAGGCGTACGAGAACATATTGCTCAACGTGCTGGCGCGAAAACTGGCGGTAGAAATTGAAGTGGCTCAGCCTCTGAAAGGGTTCGATTTGTCCGGCCAGGGCATGCACATTTACTTAGACGGTGACCGGCGAGGTCTGCTCTGTGAATGGGCGGTCGCGGTGGGGCTGAGCCTTAAGGGCTGGGACGGAGCCGTTGGTAAAGGTCAGGAGGCCCAGAACGCACCGAAGGCGTGTTAGGCTGTGGTAACTATGAAAGAAATTGATTTTCTTCCAGGCTGGTACAAGAGCGGCAGACGTCAGCAAATTAGCTGCCGCACACAGTGCGTCGCTCTGGGCGGGCTCTTTCTGCTTATGGTCGTGTGGAGTCTTGTCTCGGCCCGCACGCTGTCCAGAGCTACCGCAGAGCTTGCGAACATGGACTCCTCCGGGCAATCGCAGACGCAGCAAGTGTCTGGGGAATTCACCGAAGTGAAAAGCGAGCTTGAGCGGCTCCGGGACAAGGTGCGGGTCATTGACGGCATCGACTCTCGAATTGACGTGGCAGGCACTCTGGCTGAGATCAGTTACTTGATCGACCAGAAGGTGGTGCTCAGCAAGGTGGACTTCAGCGCAGAGAAGTTTGCCGAGGACTCGAAGCGGCCGCCGACGGGCGGGTCCGTCGTCAGAGTGGCCGGCGCCGGCCCCGGTGCGGCCCAGCTACCCGTAAGCAAGGTGCGATTCAAGGTGGTCATAAACGGTGTTGCCTCCGATCCGGGTGATGTGGCCGAGCTGATATGCCGACTGGAAAGTTCGCCGTATTTCTGTCTGGTGTATCCTTCGTTCTCCCGCAACAAGACCATAGACGCCTTTGGCGGTTCCGGCACGAATCATCAGGTGCAAAGAGCGGGGACACCGAGCCAGAGGCAGGCGGCAGGACTCGCCGCCAAGAAATATCAGGTAAGCGAGTTCGAGATAAGCTGTTATCTGGCAAACTATCGGCAAGAGGAATCATAGTCGTGGTGCGACGGCACCGAAATAAGAGCTGGCAGAGGTAGGTGGAATTACCCGATGTTCCTCTGGAAAAAGCGACAAGTAGTAATCTTGGTCGTGGCTGGATTGGTAGCGGCCGGCTTCGTGCTCTTCGTTGCTCTGCCCATGCGCAGGAAACTGAACGTGGTTAACCAGGCCAGAGCGATGCAGAAGCTTGCCATGGCCAAGAGCACAAACGAGCAAGAGCAGTTGCCCACGCTGAAGGCGCAATTATTGAAAATGAAAGGAACGGTCGGCAACTATGAAGCCCGCGTACCCGCCAGTCCGGACCTTGGCGTCTTTCTGCAGCAGATTGCCACTTTGATGAACCAGCAGGAGCTGACCGAGCAGGTAGTTGCTCCCGGTCAAGAGATCAAGGGCGACGGTTTGGTCTGCATACCGGTGAACATGCAGTGCAAGGGCAAGCTGGCCCAGATATTCGAGTTCTACGAACAACTGCAAAGGTTGGATAGGCTGGTGCGCATCGAACGCGTCAGCCTTGCTAATGACGGCGATTTCAGCGGGCGCGTAAGTATGCAGACCAGAGCAGTCGTTTATTACAGGTCCGGCGTCGAGCCGGGCCAAGGTGTGTGAAGCGGCGAGGACCTCTTTGACCGCTCGCCTGGAGGAAAAGATGAGGCAGGACATAAAAAATACCACTAAGGCAGTTGGCAGGATTCTCAGCCCATTGGTGGCCGAGAGGAAGAAGACCGTGTTGGCCGTGTGCTTGATTTCGGTAATGGCATTTATGTGGGTCAGAGTGCTTACCAAGGATAGGCCAAAAGCGGCTGATGCGGCATCGACGACGCCAACAAACCAGGCAGACAACGGGACCGATGCACAGTCCAAAATATCGTTTGTACAGTTGCCAAAAATCCCTGGCCGGCATGACGCAATCACCAGAGACTTTTTTACCCCGGACGACTGGTGGACGTCTAAACGCTCAGAAGGGCAGAAATCTTCTGGCACGGGCGAAGTAAAAGTCTTTTCAACCGCAGGCGATCAAGAAGTAATCAGCTCAGTGGCGGCGAAACTGAACCTCGAAGCAATAGCGTTCGGACGGACTCCGTGGGCCTTTATCAGCGGAAAGCTACTTTCGGTCGGGGATAAGTTGGCCGTCAAGGAGGGCGCCGAGACCTTTGAATGTGAAGTAATTCAGATTGAACCCAACACGGTTGTTATCAGATGTAGACAGGCGGAAATCACGCTGAAGCTCAGACGTGTCACTGAAGTGAGTGATTGAACGATTAGGGATTCGAGCCTGTTTTGCAATGCGTGGCAAAACGGGATGGGCAAGCTTGAATTTTCGTAAGGTAGTTTTTTGGTTAGGAGTCAATTATGTACAGTCAAAAGAGTTGGAATGAGAACGGCAAGATTGAAAAGGGGCTAGTCCTGAGGTGCTTCACATTGGTGGTGATAGCAGCCGTTGCGCTGGGTGGCTGGCAGACCACGTTGGGAGCCGAACGTGGTGAAGTCGCCATGGCCGTCAGCCAGCCGCTTCCGGACGCCCCGTCGCAGTCGGCGGTACAGTCGTTTGAGCTCAAGGAACAGTTCGGGATACGTGACGCGCTGGCCATGCTGGCAAGCTTGTATAAGAAGAACATCGTGCCTTCACCGGGCGTCGACGGTCAACTGGCATTCAGAAGCCTCAAGGACGTCACTTTCGAAGAGGCCATGGACGCGATCTTGGGCGAAAACTTCAAGTACCAGCAAGAAGGGAACTTGACCAAGGTCTATACCAAGGACGAATACAAGAAACTGAAGGAGGATCCGGCGCGAAGGGTATACGAGGTATTTACGTTGTATTACATCTCCGCGGCGGAAGCCAAGAAGCTCATTACGCCAATTCTGAGCGAAATTGGCAAGATGGAGACCACCGCTGCTGCCATCACGGCCTTTCCGACCGGTGAGTCTATCAGCACGGTCACGGGTGGCGGCGACACCACCGCCATGAACGACACCATCATTGTCCTCGATTATCCTGAGACGATCGAGCAGATCAGTAAAGTGCTCGGTGCGGTGGACATCAGACCTAAGCAGGTTCTGATCGAGGCTACGATTCTGAGTGTGTCGCTCACGGAGGATACGCAGTTTGGCATCGACTGGAGCACGCTGCATGGGGTCATCACGCAGTTGCCGGGGGCAGTATCCCTGCCTGGAGATGTGACTCGAGGTGCTTCGGACTACTTCAAGTCCGTAGGCAGCGGCCAGGTAACCAAGAGCGGCGGCTTTACAGTTGGGTTCGCCCACGACAACATCGGAGCGATTGTCAGAGCGGTTGAGGAAGTCTCCGACGTGACCGTTCTGGCCAATCCGAAGATACTGGCCGTGAATAAGCAGCTTGGTCAGGTCTATATAGGCAAGAAGCTGGGATATGAGTCGCAAACAACCCAGACGCAGACTTCGACCACTCAGATGGTGTCGTTCCTTGACACCGGGACCAAGCTTTCGTTTAGACCCTATATAGGCAACGATGGCTATATTCGGATGGACATCCATCCCAAGGATAGCGACGGCAGCCTAAAAGCCAACCAGATTCCTGATGAGACGTCGGCCGAGCTGGTGACCAATATCATCGTCAAAGACGGCCAGACCATCGTTATCGGGGGGCTTTTCAGGGATACGATTAGCGCTAAGCGCACGCAGATTCCTCTGCTCGGTGACATTCCCATCCTGGGCGTGCTTTTCCGCGGCACCGCTGACCAGGTCAAGCGGGAAGAGGTGATAGTGCTTCTCACCCCGCATATCATCGACGAGCCGGGTCAGACCGAAGGACAAGCACGGGCCGAAGATATTGCTCGCAAGAGAGTCGGCGCAAAGGATGCAATGCTGGGTATAGGCAAAGGCAGATTGGCGGAAGATTTCTATGTCAGGGCCGCCAGGTGCTACATGGCGGGCGACACCGAATCCGCCATGAAAGAGCTCGGTATCGCGCTGATGCTTCGTCCTACGTTTCTCGAGGCGCTGCGGCTGAAAGAAAGGATTATTTCCGAGGTCAATCCTGATGAAGCTGCAAGACTGGAAAGGATTCTGCTGGAGGCGATGGACCAGCAAGAGGCTCCCAAGTGGCTGAGAAGGTAAATTGTAGATTATTGACGCTTCCAGAAAGTCTGGTATCGGAAAATCGTCAGTAATTGGTCGGCGTGGAGTGGCGTTTTGAGGTCTGCAAGACAGACATACATGATAGTCACGGCTATGGTGGCGTGCAGTCTGTTGGCCGGAGGTCTTGCCGAGGGCAAAGACCCCGGCATTGCAGCGGGGATACGCCCGTGGGACGGCACACTTCGCGTCATTGCCTGTCTTGTCGGGGCTATGGGCGTGATTTGGCTTGGCTGGTACTGGCTTAGACTGGCCGGAACAATCACGTCCATAGCCACATGGTTAAAGCAAGGCCAGCATCTGGATAGGAAACCCCGGACGCATGGCTTGATGGATGAATTGACCGAGGTGATTGACGAGCGCACCAAGGTGGATTCCGAGGCCATCGGTCAGCTCAAGGCCAAAGTCAGGGACCTGCACCTGCAGCTCCGGCTGGCGCAAAGACAGAGGAGCAACACGGAGGCCATAATATACAGCCTTCGCGATGCGGTCATTGTGATCGACGAATCTGACAGGTTGCTGATGGCCAATGAGGCCGCCGGCAGACTTTTTGACTTTGACTGCAAAACCGCGCAGCATCAACGCATCGAGGACGTTGTCGATGAAAGTAAGGGCGAGTTTATAGAGCGTCTGCGCCAAAGCAGACAGAGCAGGGCGCGGGCAACCAGGTGCCAAATGGAGCTTACACAGGAGGGGCGGACCAGGGCTTTCGATTGCGTTGTCTCGTGCGTTTACGACCAGTGCCAGAAGGTCTGCGGCGTGGTCGCCGTACTGCACGATGTCACGCGCGAGAAAGAAATATCGCAGATGAAAAATGATTTCGTAAGCCACGTCTCGCACGAGCTGAAAACGCCTCTGGCTTCCATCATGGCGTACTCGGAGATGCTGGCCGACGGCGAGGCCGGCGATGAACAGACAAGAAAACAGTTTTACGCGGTCATCCAAAGCCAGGCGCAAAGACTGAATCGTCTTATTGAGGATATTCTGAATATCTCACGGATTGAATCTGGTCTTATAAAAGTGGAAAAGAAGCCCGTCAGCCTGGCAATACTCATAGACGAGCAGTTGCAGATGATAGAAGCCTATGCTGAGGAAAAACAGATCAAAATCATCGCACAGAAACCTATCGTGTACGACCAGGTGTATGCGGATAAGGAAATGATTTCACAGGTGATTGTCAATCTGCTCAGCAACGCCGTAAAGTACACCGGCAAAGGAGGTACGGTCACGGTTGAAACGGTGGTCGATGAAGCGGCGGGCACGGCACAAGTTACGATAACTGACACAGGCGTTGGGATACCCCCGGGTGAGCTCGAGCACGTCTTCGATAAGTTCTACCGGGTGGATGCAAACAAGAAGCAGGCAAAGGGCACCGGCCTGGGCCTTAGCCTGGTCAGACAGATAGTCGAGAAGGTTCACGGCGGTCAAGTGTTCGTCACCAGTGAGCCGGGCGTCGGAAGTACCTTTGGGTTTGAGCTGCCTTTGGCAACCCCGGAAACGGTCGGGGTCGCATAACAAATGACAATCGTCAATATAGGAACGCGCAAAAGCGTCAATTCGCGGGGAGGCGTGCCAATGACCGGAAACAAAGTCTTGGTAGTGGACGATGAGATTCACATCGTTCACGTGGTGGCGATAAAGCTTCGCAATAACGGCTATGAGGTGATATCCGCCGAGAATGGCGCCGAGGCCTTCGAGCTGGCCTGTCAAGACAAGCCCGATATCATCGTGACGGATTATCAAATGCCGGTGATGACGGGACTGGAGCTTGTGGGCAAACTTCGGCAGTGTGAGCAGACCAGAGACATACCGGTGATATTGTTGACGGCGAGGAACTTCGCCATTTCGCCGGAGCAGCAGGCCGACCTTCAGATATCGGGCTGTCTCAGCAAGCCGTTCAGCCCCAAAGAGCTGCTGGGTACCATCGAAGATGTTCTCTATCATCGTGCGGTAAGCCAAGAGAACGCAGCGAGCATTTAGGCGGGATTATGTCAAGGACAACCGGCAAAAGCCTCAGCTCATCGCAGTTGCGTGACTTGACTAAGTTCGGCGCGCGGGTAAACAAATTTGGGGCCAATTTCGCGGCCTACAACGCCGATGGTGAGCTGGCCGTATTGTGTGGTGGCGGCAGATACGAAAGCAACGCGGAGCAGCTCAGACATCAGGCGTTGTCTGTGATGTACCCCGGCACCACCGCCTGCCAGGACGGTGCGCCCGGACAGTACCCGGTGTGTGCAATCGGCGGCACGGTTCTGGCTGCGGCCCTGAAACCCGCAGCGGCGATCTATCAGCAGGCCGGAGCCTTCGGAGCCGCCTTGATCGACCTGGGCACAGATGCGCCCCGCGCCGAGAACGGCGACCTGAGAGAGGCAACGCTGAGGGAAATGCTGGAGCTTATGGCCGAGCATTTTCAGGCATCGTTCAAGGTCGAACACCACATCGAAAAGATAAGTACGGAACTGGCCCAAACGTATGAAGAGCTGGTGCTGCTTCACCGGCTCAGTACGAATATGAGGGTCACCGAAGCGGACGCCAACTTTCTTCAGATGGCTTGTGACAGTCTGACCGAAATTGTGCTTGTCGAGGGCATCGCCGTATTGCTGGAAAAGACGGTAGATGCCGAGAGGAAATTGGCCCTGGCGGCCGGGTCCGGTTTGATAGACATAGATGAGAATCTGGCTGCCGTCCTGCGCAGCCGCATGGTCGATGAGATAAACGATGGAAAGGAAGCCCTGCTTGATAGTGATGTCGACTCGCCTTTCAAATATGGCTGGCCCAGCAGTATCCGAAACATTATCGCGGTGCCGTTGTATACCACGGAGAAGGCCGATTCGCAGTTTGCTCCAAGGACCAAAAGCGGCGCCTGCATCATAGGATTGATGGTCGCGATAAACAGGATAGACAAGCCGGATTTCGACAGCATCGACGTGAAGCTCTTTAACTCGGTGGCCGGCCAGTGCGCCGTTTTCATCGAAAACGGCAGGCTTTTTAACGACCTGAAGGAATTATTCATCGGTTCGCTCAAGGCGCTGACCAGCAGCATCGATGCAAAGGACAAGTACACTCGTGGCCATTCCGAACGCGTGGCCTTTATCTCCCGATGGATAGCTGAAAACCTCGCTGAGATAGAGCCCTTACAGCCCGAGCAGATACACAAGATTTACCTGGCCGGGCTGCTGCACGATATAGGAAAGATAGGAATAGACGAGTCGCTGTTGCGTAAGGAGGGCCGGCTCACGGAGCAGGAACTGGAGCGCATCAGAAGGCACCCGTCCATAGGGGCTGGAATTCTTGCCGGCATTAAGCAGATGCGTGACATCGTGCCCGGCGTACTGTGTCACCACGAGCGGGTGGACGGCACAGGATATCCCAACGGGCTGGCCGGCGACCAGATACCGCTGATCGGCAAGATAGTCGGCCTGGCCGACAGCTTCGACGCGATGACGTCAAAACGAACCTACCGAGAGGCCAGAACCGTCGAGGAAGCCCTGGAGGAGATAAAGAACGGCTTAGGCAGGCAGTTTGACCAGAAGCTCGGCAAATTGCTTCTCAACGGCGAAGTATACGAGCTTTGGGACATGATGCAGAACGCGGGCAGCGATGTCTATCGAGACTCCAACGTCTCAAAGTACGGGACTGCTGCCGTAGGAGTATTGATTAGATGAAAGTGGGAACGCAAGAGTACGGCGATGTCACGGTGGTGGAGCTGCGAGGCGACCTCGACGGGGATTTAACCGAGCTGCTTCAGAGCATCATCACCGATGTAACGGCAAAGCGTAGGAGGGGCATCGTGCTGGACATGAGCGCCGTGGGCTTCATTGATAGCCAGGGATTGGAGCTGCTGCTGTGGGTGCGGGACTACTGCAACGAGCACCAGACCCAGCTCAGGCTGGCGGGGCTGGATGAGCACTGTGCGAAGATCCTGGAAGTCACTCGGCTGGAGGACGAATTCAACCGCTACGCCGAACTGGCCGAGGCCGTAAAGAGTCTTGCATAAAAATCAAAGATTAAAATGAAAAATGCAAAATTAAGGAAGTCATTGCCGCCTTGCGGCAATTCCACAATTTTGAATTTTGGTATTTGATATCTTTAACGTTATGGCTCAAATAGCCGTCGAGAACAAAACTCAGCTTGGGCAACTGTTGTTGGCGCGCGGCCTGGTGACGCCCGAACAGATTGAAAAGGCCCTGGCCGAACAAAAGGACAAGGGCCATCGCAAGCTGCTGGGTGAGCTGCTTGTCGAGATGGGCTATTGCACCGAGAATCAGATAGCCTCAGCTCTGGCTGAAGCGTACGGCGTGCCGTATGCCCAGGTAGGCCCCAAGATATGCGACCCAAAGGCTCTGGAGATTCTGCCGAGGGACTTTCTCGAAGAGCACGTCGTCCTGCCGCTGTTTAAGGTTCATGACGTGCTGACGGTGGCGGTCAGCGAGCCGACCAATGTCTTTCTGATGGATGAAATAGCGCGCATCAGCGGCTGCAGGGTCCAGGTGGTATGCGCGACGAGCAAGGACATCAAAGCGACGTTGCAGACCTATCTGCCGGCGGCGAACGTTTTCGTCATTGACGATATTATCGACGATGAGGGGCTGGAAGACTTCACCCTGATGGAGCATATCACACAGGACATCAGCAACCTGGAGGAGGTCGCGGGCCAGTCGCCGGTCGTCAAGCTTGTCAACTATCTGCTTTATAACGCCGTCAAGGAAAACGCCAGCGACATTCACATTGAGCCGGACGATAAGAAGCTTCGGGTCCGATACCGTGTGGATGGCAAACTGTACGAAAAGACTCGCCCGCCGCATCAAATGCATCCTGCCATCGTCTCCCGTATCAAGATTATGTCAGAGCTGGACATTGCGCAGCGGCGTCTGCCGCAGGACGGCGGTATTCACGTCCTGGTGGAAGGCAGGCCGATCGACCTGCGAGTATCGGTCATGCCCGGCAACTTCGGCGAGAAAGTCGTCATCAGAGTCATCGACCCTCAGAAGATTCTTTTCAACCTGGAGGCGCTCGGATTCACGTATGACAATCTGCGGCGGTTCAGAGAGGTCATCCAAGCGCCGAACGGCATAGTCCTGGTAACCGGACCAACCGGCTCAGGAAAAAATACCACGCTTTACGCCGCTTTGTCCGAGCTGAACAGCGAGCAGGTCAACATCTGCACGGTCGAAGACCCCGTGGAGTGCAACATATCCGGCATAAATCAATTTCAGGTCAACAGCAGCGTCGGCTTCGAATTCTCAACCGTCCTGCGCAGCTTGTTACGGCAGGACCCCGACATCATTATGGTGGGTGAGATTCGCGATGAGCCGACCGCCAACATTGCCGTGCAGGCGGCCCTGACGGGCCATCTGGTCCTGTCCACCCTGCACACCAATGACGCGCCCGGCGCCGTGACGCGTTTGGTTGACCTGAAGGTGGCTCCTTATCTGGTCAGCGCTTCCTTAATTGGGGTCCTTGCCCAGCGGCTGGTTCGCAAGATATGCTCGAACTGCAAAACCGAATACGAGCCGCCCGTCAGCATAAGAAGGGCCATTGAGAAAGCGGGCTGCGAAATAGAGAAATTTCATCGCGGGGTAGGCTGCCGCAAGTGCCGGAACACCGGCTATGCCGGCCGAATCGCCATTCACGAGCTGTTGGTCCCTGACGACGAAATTGCCGAGATGATTAACGACAGAGTCAGCACAAGAAAACTCAGAGCCGCCGCACTTAGCAAAGGAATGGTGCCGCTGCAGACCGACGGACTGGAGAAGGTAAAGGTTGGGATCATATCCATCGAGGAGGTATTGAGGACCACCCAGGCCGAATTTTGATTTCCCTTAACTTGGTCCTTGTGGATAAGCAATGACGGTAACAGCGACAAAACCAGCACCGACATCGTCACCGACGCCGAGGCAGCAGGAGCCCACGGCGCCGGCGCGCGGCGTTCAACCGCCGAGCGGTCCGAGCCTTGTGCCATCCGGTTGGCTTCGCAATGCACGCGCAAAGCGGGCCGAGCTGATACTTTTTACCACGGAGCTGTCGGTGATGCTGGACAGCGGAGTCGTGCTCAGCGATGCTCTGGACGCCATCGCCGAGCAGGCCGAGCCGGGCGCGTTCAGACATATCATCCTGCATGTGGGCGAATCAGTCAAAGCCGGAGAGAATTTCTCAAAGGCTCTGGCGGCATACCCGAAAATCTTCAATCCAATGTTCATAAGTATGGTCAAGGCCTCGGAAGCATCCGGCAGAATGGCGGAGATGCTCAGGGTGCTCAGCGGCTACCTGAACTTTGAGGCCGAAACCCGTAAGCGCATCAAAGGCGCACTGACGTATCCGTTCATTATGGTCCTTATGGCGGTGGCGGCGACCGGAACACTGATGTTCTTTGTACTGCCCAGATTCATGCGGATATACGAAGCAAGAGGCGCTGCACTTCCGAAATTGACGCAAGTGCTGGTCGGCTTCAGCAAGATGCTGGGCAATTTCGAGTTAATGACCGTCATTGTCACCGCCCTTATATTAGGGTCGGCCGCTCTATGCTACTGGTCCGGCACAAAAATGGGCCGCCGATTGATAGATTACATCAAAATCCACACGCCCGTTGTGGGTACGATGTTTGTCGACATGGTAGTAACCCGCAGCATGCGCATCATGGCCACAATGGTCAATACGGGCGTGAGGCTCCTCGAATCGATACAGGTCATCGAAGGCTCGTGTCAAAACTGCTATTTTCAAGAGCTTTGGGCCGACGTAAACGACAAGATTCGTGACGGCTATCAGCTTTCCGAGTCCATCCTGGTTTCTCCGCGCGGCCGGCTGATCGCGCCCGGAATCATCCAGATGCTGCGCGCCGGAGAAAAAAGCGGCAGGCTGGGCGAGGTCTGCGATAAGGTATCCGTGTTCTACGAAAAGAAGCTCGAAGCCTCCATCAGAAACGTGATGACGCTCATAGAGCCGCTGATGATTACCATCCTGGGCGGCATTATAGGCACCGTTGCCATAGCCCTGCTGCTGCCCGTCTTTAGAATATCCACTGTCATCGCACACTGAAAAGCAGAAGGCAGAAGACAGAAGGGGGCA
>CAZPJZ010000027.1:0-3659 GCA_964586995.1 uncultured Pirellulales bacterium
ACGGCTACCACCACTTCTCTACCCATCACGCTGCGCTTTAGATGCGCGTCGGCGTTGTCCTCAATACCGTTATGCCGATACTGCGAGTAAGGCTTCTCCGGTGCCAATTTTTCCAGCCAGACCTCAAAATCGTGATGCAGCCCGGTTTCGTCATCGTTGATAAATACGCTGGCGGTGATGTGCATGGCGTTACAAAGCAAAAGGCCCTCTTTGATGCCGCTTTCTGCCAGGCACTTTTCGACCTGCGGGGTAATATTGATGTACTCTCTTCTATTTTGCGTATTAAACCAAAGCTCTTTTCTGTAGTTTTTCATTATCCTTTTAGCTCCAGCAAATCATTCACTCGAACCGAGCGTTTATTCAATAAGACGCTGTCATAAGTGAGTATTTAATAGTGACGTATCGCACTTTGTCATTGCCGTGCAAGGTTGTCACCCCTGTGAGACAGCGGCGGCAATCCACTCAGGCGATGTGTCAATGGATTCCTGCTTCCGCAGGAATGACACAGCAAATCAGTTACCTTCAGTTATTTCAGGGCTTCGCATTGTAGCAGAATTCACACCGCTGTGGAATATCACCTTGAAAATTTTGGCACCGACCGGTATTTTTGGCGTACCAAATATAGGTGCAGCATGAAAAAGCAAACAATATTCTGGGATGTCGATACACAGTTCGACTTTATGATGCCGAAGGGCAAGCTGTACGTACCCGGGGCGGAAAAGATCATAGACAGAGTCAGCCGGGTGCGAAAATTCGCCCTGGATAATGGATTCTCCATCATCGCGGACATTGACTGGCACGGCAAAGAAAACCCCGAGATTTCGGACAAGCCTGATTATAAATCAACTTTTCCGCCGCACTGCATGGCCGGCTCACCCGGCAGCGAAAGAGTGGGATACCTCGGCGAGGTGCCGATCGAATATGTCCGGTTCGAGACGATGGATGCCAGAGCACTTAGGAAACTCATCAGCAAAGACCAGTTTCACATCGTCATAAGAAAAAAGAGCATAGACGTTTTCGATAATCCGAACACAGATAAACTCATAAAACTGATCAAGCCTAAGGCGGTAGCGGTTTTCGGCGTCGCGCTTGATTTCTGCGTCTACTATGTGCTGCGAGGTCTTGCCGGGTACAGCGGCATCAGATTGTTTCTTCTGAAGGATGTCGTCCGGGGTCTCGGCGCAAGACCCCAAAAGCAGATACTCGACGAATTCAGGCAAATGCGGGTCGAAATCACCCGATTCAGCGACCTGGCAAGGCAGTTGCGATGTGGCTGATGAAAGATAACCCCACGCTTTTTGTAGACCTTTATGAGCTGACTATGGCTCAGGTCTACTTCCGCAAGAAAATGCACAAGCCGGCTTACTTCGAGGTCTCTGTCAGAAGACTGCCGGAGAACTGGGGCTTCTTCGTAATGGCGGGCCTTAGCGAGGCGGCGTCTTATCTTGCCCAGTTCAGATTCGCCAAAGAGGACATCGTTTTTTTGCGCTCGACCAGGATATTTTCCAATGATTTTCTGCGATACCTCTCAGAGCTCAAGCCGGACGTAAGAATACGATGCCTGCCCGAAGGGACGGTATTCTTTGCGCAAGAGCCGATTTTTGAAGTCGCAGGCCCTTTGATTAGCGCGCAAATCCTGGAAAGCTACGTTTTGAACATACTGGGCTTTTCAATTATTCAGGCGACACTTGCGGCGAGGACTCGTATCGCGGCCAGAGACAAGATGGTTGTTGATTTCGGCTTGCGGCGCTGCCAAGGGCCTGTGGCGTCACTTCGCTCGGCAAGGGCGGCGCAGATGGCAGGCTTTTCGGCAACCAGCAACTTATTCGCCGCCAGAGTTCTGGGCTTTGCCCCCACAGGGACAATGGCACACTCGTTTGTTCAGGTGCACGAATCGGAAGAAGCGTCCTTCGGCAGTTTTGCCGAGAGTTACCGCGAAAACGCAATCCTGCTGGTCGATACCTATGATTCTATCGAGGGCATAAGAGCCGCTGCCAGAGTCGCCAGGAGCCTCTACGAGCAAAGCGGCGTAAGAATAAAGGGCATTCGGCTTGATAGCGGCGACCTGGTGAGCCTGAGCAATTTTGCCCGCAAGTGCTTTCAGGAAAATGGCGTTTCATTTTTGAAGATTTTCGCCAGCGGCGACCTGGATGAGTTTAAGATTCACGATCTGCTCGAAGCCGGCGCCCAGATTGATGGCTTTGGCATAGGCACGCGATTTGCCGTGTCGCGCTTCGCACCGGCTATCGAAATCGTCTACAAAATCGTTCAGTACGGGGACAAGGGCGTGTTCAAACGCTCACCCGATAAGCAAATCCGACCAGGGCGAAAAACTATCACCAGAGTAAAGGGCAAATTCTACGAGAAAGATATCGTTTCCGAGCTGCAAGCCAGGCAGGACGATTTGTTGAAGCCCTTTGGATCAGCCGAACCGATGCAGGCTATCCAGCGAAGACTGGCTGACGAGCTTGCGTGCCTGGATGACTCGATAAAAGCGATCAGAAATCCAGGCAGATACTCCGTAGAATTCGTTTAGCCACAAAACAAAATCATTTCTTGACAATTATCCCGACCCATATAAGATTTGCCCAAAAAGAAAAACCCCCAAATAAATTTGGGGGCTAAAGATTTTTTTATTTAGCCCCGCAATTCATTGCGGGGCCGCTTTCTGCAAAACATTTAGGAGCGCACGATGGCTGACAAAAAAGCAGACTTAGCAGGGCCGGGTATTGGTGACTACGCAGAACTGGAGAAAATTTTGCCCCAGGATTACAGCTCTTTGCTATCGCCAAAGGAAACGCAGATCGCGATTTACGCCCTTAAAGACTACATCGAGCAGAATCTGTGCAAAGAGCTAAACCTTATTCGCGTGACTGTGCCCTTGATTGTAGATGTGGCCAGCGGCATAAATGACTATCTCGACCGTGACGGCTCGCGCACGCCGATCGGGTTTCACATCTCGAACGACTACAATAAGAACCCGGTCGACGCCGAGGTCGTCCAGGCGGCGACAAAGTGGAAGCGAATGGCCCTTAAACAATTCGGAATGGGTATCGGTGAGGGTCTGCTTACCGATATGCGAGCGGTGCGAAAGGACTACTTCCTCGACCACGACCATAGCGCTTACGTTGACCAGTGGGACTGGGAGCTGGCGATAACCGCTGAGCAGCGAAATCTTCAATTCTTGCGCCGGGTTGTCGAGAAAATCTGGAAGGTCTTAAAAGGCGCCGAGATTCACGTGCAGCAGCTTTTTCCCCAATTAAAGAGCGACAAGTACGCTAATTTGCCCGATGAGCTTACCTTTATACACGCCGAGGAGATACTCCGGAAGTACCCTGATCTGCCGCGAAAGCAGCGCGAGACAGCCATCGTGCAGGAATACCCGGCCGTCTTCATTATCGGCATCGGCTGGGTGCTCGAAGATGGCTACCCGCACGAGATGCGGGCGGCGGATTATGATGACTGGGTCACGCCTACGACGTCGCAGGACGGGCGCCCCATGCACGGCTTAAACGGCGATATTTTGGTTTGGAACCCGGTGACCAAACGGCGGCACGAGCTGACAAGTATGGGCATCCGCGTCAATAAAGACACGCTCAGGCAGCAGCTTGAGATCTCCGGCCAGTTGCATTTTCTAAAGCTGCCCTATCATCGGGCGA